>NZ_CP103300.1:5015000-5267500 GCF_025562755.1 Endozoicomonas euniceicola | reverse complement strand
CGAACCTCGGGCTGGGAGTAAGACATCAGCAAACAAACTCATTAGAAAACAGCCAACAGTTTGACGGGAAATATCAGCCCCGTACAGCACCTTATACCCGTACTTCTGACTGCTATAGTATTTAGCAACAAGGCGTAAAGCAGGACTTTAGTTATGACACAGGGAGTTGGTGGTTCACAGGGCCCACAAAACACAGGCATACCAGCAGGCGCAAACCCAATACCCAAGCCTCCACGTGCTGGCGTTATGAAAAACAGTAGCGTCACATCTAACGAAGTTGACAAAACACTTCTTCTGAAGGAACAAAAGACTGACGCATCTCCTCAAAAAGAAACGCCTCTCAGCGAAAGAAACATAGGCAATCCAAACACTGCGGATCAAGACAGCTCAATACCAGCACCACCCCCGCCTCCCCCCTTGAAGAGTGCAGAACCTGCACAGGTGGCAACACCTGCACCAGAAAGCGATAAGACAGCAACTTCAGAAAATAACCCAGCTGCTCAAAAAGAAGCAGAGGCTTCCGATTCTGCTACCGAAAACGCCAGTACTGAGATAGACCGACAGCCGCGTAAAAGAAGCGCTATCGCAGAGAAATTTGCACACCTCTTTGGAAAGTTGAAAAGATTTGTTACCGGTACAAACTTTGAGAAGCTTCCTCCAGCTTTACTTAACGACATAAAAAATGAAGCAGTCTTAGTCGATAATGTAAAAACTGCTGCAACTGAAGAACCGAATCTGCTGGCCAACCTCCATCAGCAACTTACCGAATGGAACAATAAAGTTGATCAACTGGCGCAGCTGAAAGAAGGCGAGGGTGCCGCCTCTCCAAAACGAACAGAGCTGAAGAATAAAATGAAGGCGCTCAAGCAGCAAATTACAGATCTGGTTAATGACGCTGAAAAACTTCTGGAAGTGAAAGAGGTTGAAAAACGCCTGAAAAGAAATCTGACAACTAAAACCCAGCAGATAGACAAGCCAGAACAGGAAGAGGTCATTAAGCAGATGAATGAAGCTGCAACAGTCTCATCTTCTGAAGAACTCAAACCATCCTCTCTGACGGAAGAACTGAGAGCCGTTAAACTCAAAAAAACGAGCTTACCTCCTGAGCAAAAGTCACCAGAGCAAACAACGGCCTCTTCTGATGGGATGGTCATCAGCCCAGAACTGCTGACCAGCGCAAGAAAAAACCTCAAACGCAAAGCTGATGACAGTCAGGCAAATCAGGTAACACCTGAATCCGCAGGTGAGCCTGAATTTATGAGGAAACTGCGCGAAATAAAAAACGGTAAAACAGGTCACGAAGAGTAAAGCCATAGCCTGTTTGCCAACCCTGAAGCCGACACTCAGATGTCGGCTTTGTTATTATCCGTCTCCAGTCATTGATGCGAATCAGCACAAAACAACTGTAATATTGGGGCAAAAGCACCTGCCTAAACCACTCATTTGCATTTTATTTAAACATTAATTTAATTTTATTGATGCAGGTCGCTTTATGTAGACATCCGTTATCGTTAAAGTTCGCCCCCCAACTTCGTGTTAATTTTCTGAGATATTATGATTCAGCAATCCCCCCCTTTGTCCGCAGCTGAAGGCCGCCCAACATTGATGGACCGTTTCCTCAATGGAGTAGAGCGGGCTGGTAACAAGCTGCCTGACCCATCCCTGATGTTCCTGTACGGAACCATTCTGGTATGGATTCTGTCCGCCCTGCTGTCCACTGTCAGCTTTGATATGATTCATCCGACCACTGGCGAAGCCATTGCAGTCAACAACCTGTTAACCGGTGATGCTTTAGCGGCATTCCTGTCGTCGATGGTGGGTAACTTCACCGGTTTTGCCCCGCTGGGAATCGTACTGGTTGCCATGATGGGGGTTGGCGTGTCGGAACAGTCCGGCTTTATCAACACCGGTCTGAAAAAGATGCTGGCAGTCACTCCAAAGTCACTGCTGACACCTGCCCTGGTGGTGGTCGCCATTTTTTCCCACCTGGCTGCTGACGCAGGTTACGTACTGGTTATTCCCCTGGGAGGCATTATTTTTCATGCTGCTGGCCGCCACCCCCTGGCCGGGGTTGTTGCGGCATTTGCCGGAGTCTCCGGCGGTTTTGCGGCCAGCTTTGTTCCGACACCGACCGATCCTCTGCTACAAGGCTTTACCCAGTCCGCTGCCCAGCTGTTCGATCCTGACTACCTGGTAAACCCACTGTGCAACTGGTTCTTTGCAGCCGCATCCGGCATTCTCGTGACCATCGTGATCTGGTTTGTTACTGAGCGTATTGTTGAACCTCGCCTGAACACCCACATGCCCATTGATGAAGATTCTGAACCTGTAGAAGACATGGGTTCAGTTAGCCAGATTGAAAGCCGTGCGTTCCGAATGGCGGGTCTGTCCATGTTGGCAGGTCTTGGTCTGCTCTGTGCTTTTGTGCTGCCAGAATCTTCCCCGATGCGTTCTGCTGACGGCGAACTGACTTCCCTGGCTTCACCACTGATGCAATCCATTGTCCCCCTGATTTTCCTGATATTTATTCTGCCGGGCATTGTTTATGGTCTGGCTTCTGGTGTCTTCAAAAAATCCAAAGACATCATCGATGCCATCGGTAAAACCATGTCCGGCATGGGTTCCTATATGGTAATGGCATTTTTCTGTGCTCAGTTTCTCGCAGCTTTTGGTCAGTCTAACCTGGGAACGGTGCTGGCTTTGAGTGGTGCCGAAGTGTTGCATGCGCTGAATCTCCCAGGGCAGGTAACAATCGTCGGCATGATTCTTTTGACAGCTGTTGTTAATTTGGTGATTGGCTCGGCCTCCGCCAAGTGGGCGCTGATGGGACCGATTCTGATTCCAATGCTGATGGCGGTAGGTCTCTCTCCAGAACTGGCACAAGCTGCCTATCGCCTGGGCGATTCGGTATCGAATATCATTTCTCCTCTGATGGTCTTCTTCCCACTGATCGTGGTTTACTGCCAGCGTTATGTTAAGAGTGCAGGCATTGGCACCCTGGCGTCCCTGATGATGCCTTACTCTCTGTCCCTGACAGTGGTCTGGACAATCTTCCTGCTGCTGTACTGGGCAATAGGCTTACCTTTGGGCATTCAGGGAAGTTATACCTACCCGATTATGTAAGGATTGAAAACACAAAGGCAGCCCAGTAAGGCTGCCTTTTTGTGCCACTGCCAAAAATCAAAAGAACTTCATTAATAAAGTCGCACATATAAAGGGAAACAAGCTATGTTTTATCGCTGGGTAGCAGTCATAATATTTTCAGAACTGTGCTTATAGCCCTGAGTACTTAATAATCTTTAGATGCTAAATAGTTGTCTGTCTTTTTCTTAGTTGCATAGGTGATCCAGTGAATAACATAGCAATTAAAAATGCCATTTTATTTGTAAAAGCGACGTCATTATTCCTTATCTTTTTTATCAATTCCCTATCTGCTTACGGGAGTAAAATTAATTGCCAACATTATGATGCTTATAACAAAACTGACTTAATTTATTTGCGATCATTATCTTCAGACACTATTTGCTTCTTACCAGCTTCTGATTATCTCTCAGATGCATTACCAGAAAAAAATACAGCGACTAAAAAGCTTTGGGGTATTAAATTCATTCCCATATCGATTAATTCAATCAGCCAGCCTGTCGCCCTTTTATTTTCACAATACAAAATACCGAAGCTGGTAGAAAGTGATGGGAGCATAATGTCAGGTTCTTATTATCATAAACCCTCTATAATAAAACCACTTAATACTGACTTAATTAAAAAATATCTTATACCTCCCGATCTTGGCACCTCAGAAAATCAACTAGAGCTACAGTGGCAACAGTTAATAACACATATGAAAACTCTTGACGAAAATACCAGCAATATCGACTCTAAATCTAAAAAAAGTTTCATATATCTGTCCACTTCCGATCAACAGCTCAGAGTCGTGGTTATACCTTCCAAAGATTTAGTAAAAAATAAGCAAGAACAATTAAATGAGATGACTATTCGAGCACTCCATAGCTTATATAACACGCTGCTTGATGACGAAGAAGAACAAATCTCGACAGAAGAAATAGCTGACTCAAACGCAGGTGATGACGAAGAGGAAGTCTCGACAGAAGAAACAGATAACTCAAATGCAGGTGAAGACGACGACGGTGACAGACAAATGAATAACCCTCGTTATTCGTTTTTTTATGTTATGGATGGTGAGCAACTCTCCGAACCTGCCGTATCCAACAAACTGTTACAACAACGGCTAAAAGTACTGGACATTCTAAGAAATCGGGCTCAAATTGCTATAGACCAAGGAAACAATCAGCTGGCGACAATACTGAACAACAGAATAACTCTCATTGAAGTTGATATAGAATATTTTTCCACTCAACTCACGAGTGACTCGACAGAAGTATATAGCAACATTGCGGAACTTATTCTGAAAACCCTACAGCGGGATTCTGAAGAAATACAGCAGTATGAACATCATCGGTACCATTCCGATTTATTCCCGCCAATGCCAGCCCAGCCTGACCTGAAAACAGCCAGAAGCAGAATCGGAAGACAAACCCCAGGAGGCAATAATCAGGCAGGTAGCCCGGATTCCGCCAGTCAGCAGGGTGATACTCCCTCAGGATCATCCAACCAGGAACAGGCCAGTGGACAATCCTCCCGGGGAGGTGACAATGGCGGAAGTGGCAATGGCGGAAGTGGCCGGGACGATGACGGTGATGATGATAGGCACAGGGACTCTGATGCCCCCCATGATTTGACAGAAGGCACTTCCCAGATACACTGCCCAGAGTGCAAACGTCCTATATCGTCTGATACACTGCCATCAAACTCTAAGAGAGAAAAAAGCAATAAGGTATTGTGTGAAACATGCCATAACAAATTTGAAAAAGAATCCCGTGAATATGTTGAAAATATAATCAAAGCGACCACTGGTCATGAAAAAATTGATGAGAGTAACCTTGAATTGTTAACCGAATCAGCAATGCGTATTTATAATGACTTAAAGCGAAAAGGAGGTACTAAATTCTCAGCGAGACCAAATAAAGAAGAAGAAATGGAAAATGGTGGAAAATCTAAGGAGGATTCATCTGTGAAAATCAAAAATCAAGAAATTGAAAAGATAGTAAGAATTATCGTTAAAAAGCATCAAAGCTCACCAAAAGACTCTAGTCTTACCAGAATTATTTTGACACAATTTATAACCCACTTCATAGAGGATCTAAGTGAAGGTGGTAAAGGTACTCGTACATCAGCATTACAAATACTGGAAGAAATAAAAAAAGATAAATTAAGGTATTGTTTTGAGCTAAGGTATAGTGTAAATGATCATTCATGTACAGACATAGGTGCTTACTTTCCTGTTTTTGGTTATATAAATAAAAAGGGAGAAAAAGTGTTAACGACAGAAGTTTATTTTAGTAATCATGTACCTACTGTTACTCTGTTCACAGAGATGAAAGATCATGGTGAACTCAATAGACAGATGGACAACCTTCATGTTGAGTAAATTGTATAGAGCCCATACCTGAATGCCCCCATCTAAAGAGGGCGCCCTTAAAAGCTAAATCTTAAATCCAGTGAAGCTCTTTTCTTTGCAGAGTATTGAGCTTCACAATACTCTTCTACTCATTCGCTGTTTTGAATTCTTATTGCTTTTGCCACAATCAGGCTACTTCTGTCACCGCACCGTCACCTACCAGGCAGCGCCCGCCGGAGTGTGCTTTAAGCAGCCCCATCATATTGCCGGGGCACAGGGAGGGTGACTTTGTGAAGAGCATTCAGGAGAGAATAGAAACCCTGGCAAGCTGGAACCTATGGGTGAAAGATTGTCCTGTCAGGTAAATTTCTCTGATTCATAACAATACAGTCAGCACTTCTGACATCAATCCAGCCCTTTGCCGGAACTAACCTCCCTCCAGAACCTCTAAAGAATGATCAGGCAATTTTCAGAACTGCGACTATCCTGATCTCAGGAACCCGTCCTAACAATAAAACATATGAGGTTGTAATGTTTAATCTTCATCAAATGCTGGAAAATATGACGCTCACCGGCTGGATAATCGTTATTATCTGCCTTGGCATCTGGACACTTGCCACTTATATGGTCGGAGAATTCTCTGAAAGAAAGTGGGGAGACCGGGAGTCCGGAGCCCTGATCGGCTTCTTTGCCCCGGGGCTGATTTTTATGCTTTGCCTTTACCTTTACTGATTTTGCCTTGCGGGAAGCTGACTCGCCTACTCCCCTGACCCACTAATCCCCCAGAGGCTCTGACTCCCCGTCCCCATGCCAGAGCCGGCGACAGCCCTGTCCCAGCTCAGCAATGACCACATACAGGGTTGGAGTCAGTATCAGAGTAATGGCTGTCGCAAACAGTATCCCGAACCCAAGAGAAATAGCCATAGGAGATACCGCCTGAGCCTGAAGGCTCTTTTCCATGGTAATCGGCACCAGCCCCAGAAAAGTGGTCAGCGATGTCAGGATAATCGCTCTGAAACGTTCACACCCCGCAAAAACCGCCGCCTCATAAAGTCCTTTGCCTGCCGCTTTTGCCTTATTAATAAAATCCACAAGAATCAGACTGTCATTCACCAGTACACCCGCCAAGGCAATGAGGCCAAATACCGACATCAGACTGAAAGATTTTCCCAACAATAAATGCCCGATCAGCGCGCCCACCAACCCAAATGGAATAATGGCCATAATAATGACCGGCTGCATATAAGAGCGCAGGGGAATAGCGATCAGCGCATAGATCATCAACAACGCCATAGAACCCAGAACCGTCAGCTGCTCCACAGTTTGTTTCTGTTCCAGACTGGCACCATCCAGTCCACTGGTCACATCCGGATAACGGGCATAAAGCTCCGGCAGGAAATTCTCCCTGATATCCTTAATGACCGCATCAGGCTCAATACGTTTTACATCAACATTGGCGGACACAGCCAGAGCCCGCTTGCCATTGGTACGGCGGATATAACTGGTACCCTGTCCCGGCTTAATGGTCGCCACCTGGTAAAAGGGGATTTCGTTGCCATCTGCCGTTCGGATGCGCACCCGGTCCAGGTCGGTTAAATTATCCCGGTCTTCCCTTGGGTAGCGCAGAATAACCTTCACTTCTTCACGGCCACGCTGAATTTTCTGGACTTCCTGACCATAAAAACCCTGCCGCACCTGATTACCCAGGCTGGCAAGGTCCAGCCCCAGCGCCTGGGCGCCCGGAAGAATATCCAGAATGACTTCATCAATGGCAGACTCTGTCGTATTTTCAACATCATAAACGCCGTCGTATGATGTCAACTGCGCTTCCAGTTCTGCCGCTGCCTGCTGCAACTGAACGTTATCATTACTGCTCAGACGGAAATAAACCGGCTTGGAACCACCGGCATGACGCTCCGTAGAAAAATCCAGCTTCTGCACGCCAGGTATTGAACCTGTTTCATTGCGCCATAAGCCAGCCACATCGTCTACTTCAACAGAACGATTTTCAGCCTTACTCAGCTCGGCAAGAATGACGCCTTCATCATCGCCTCTCGACCAGAGCATAATGCTTTCCACAAGGGCTTCCCCCCCGTTCTCCTGCCGGTAGCGTTCGTCCACACGCATCGCCGCCTGCTCCAGGCGTACCAGGGTGTCGTTCCTGTCCGCAATGGGCACACCGGCATGCATATTCAGCGTCACTTCGATCATGTCACTGGGAATTTTCGGGAAGAAAACAAAACGAATAATCGGACTGACCAATACACTGACGGTAATAATCATAATCCCGACAAACACACTGAGAGTGACATAACGATTACGCAGTGCCTTTTCCATCAATGGCTGATAAACCGTGCTGACAAACCCTTGCAGCCCCCGGTCAACCCTGGCCTGAAGCCTCGCCAGTTTGTTAGCAGGTGGCTTCCCTGCCTCCATCTTGCGCATGTGGGCAAGGTGTGCGGGCAATATCAGCTTTGATTCCACCAGCGAAAAGAAAAGGCACAGAATCACCACCAGCCCGATGGCATGAAAGAATGGCGATGCCTGCCCGGTGATAAACAACACGGGCAGAAAGGCTGCCATTGTCGTCAACACACCAAAGGTGGCAGGTACCACAACCCGCCGGACACCGGCAACAACATTGTCAGTAGTATGGCCGTAGCGTGAAATGCTGGTATAGGCGCTCTCGCCCATAATAATGGCATCATCCACCACCACCCCAAGCACCAGGATAAACCCAAACAGGCTCAGCATATTGATGGAAACTGGCATAATGGGATTGGGCATCAGCCAGATAGCCCCCAGAAAGCAGACCGGAATTCCTACCACGACCCAGAAGGCAATGCGCATACGCAGAAACAGGGTTAATAACAGAAACACCAGAATCCCGCCACTCAGCATATTTTCCATCATCATGCTCAGCCGGCTTTTCAGATAATAGGCACCGTCCCCCCAGGCCTGTGCTTCTACCCCCACCGGTAGCTGACTCTGATACCCGGTTAGAAACTGACGTACATCTCTGGAGGTTTGCAGGGAACTGATATCCCCTTCAGAGATGACACTGATGGTAATCGCGCCCCTGCCATTGAAACGGACAATACCCTCATCCTCAACAAACCCGTCGTGTATTTCAGCAATATCCCGCAAATAAAGACGACTACCGTCTGCATTCGTTCGCACGACAAAGTCAGCAAAGTCAAATCCGGTATACGCCTGCCCCCGGGTTTTTACGGAAATATCGCCATCACGGGTTTTAATGGAACCGCCTGCTACATCAATGGAAGCCCCTTGCAAAGCCCTTGAGACCTCATCAAAGGTCAAACCGTATTTTCGCAGTGCAGACTCCGACAGCTGGATGGATATCTCCAGATCATCTTCACCTAATAAGCGGGTTTTGGTAACCGTAGGCAGAGTCAGTAATGCTTCCTGTAAAGACTGCGCTGTTCGCTGCAACGACAGTCGGTCTATGTCTCCCGACACCGTCACCAGCAATACACGATTTTCAGGTTCGATTTTGGTAACAATCGGGGTCTCTGCCTTTACCGGTAAAGTGGTTAGGCCTTCTACTGCCACTTTGACATCGTTATACAGCGTATCCAGATCAAATCCGGTTTCCACCTCTATACGGACACGCCCCAGACCTTCCCAGGTGGTACTGACCACTTTTTTGATACCGGACAGATTCCGAACCGCTTCTTCTACTTTCAGAAGAACGCTTTGCTCAATATCGTCGGCACCGGCGCCAGGGTAAGTGATTGAAACCTGGATGGTATCGGCGGCAAAATCCGGAAATATTGTTTTCTTGATCGTAAATACGCCCAGCAACCCGGCAGCAATAATACTGATCATCAGCAGGTTAGCCGCCACAGGGTTATTGGCAAACCAGGCAATCACACCTTTCCTGTTGGCGCTGTTATCTTCGTTCTGGGGAGTGCTCTGAAGAGTGCTCTGAAGAGTGTTCTGGGACATCCTGCCACCTGCCTTAGCTGTTGAATCCGGAAGCAACGTCACCGTCGTCTGCCAAACGAACTTTCATACCCTCGACAGGGTTAGTCAGTGGAGTCAGGCATAAGCGTTCACCTTCAACCAGCCCTTCAGCCACATAAACCGTGTTCTCATCCGCATAAACCGGCTGCACCTGCCGGTAACGCAAACTGTTGTTCTCATCAACCACCAGAATTTTTCCATCGGCATAAACCGCACGCCGGGGAATACGAAACAGCCCTTCTACCTCTTCCCCCTGCAAATGGGCGGTAACAAAACTACCTGCTTTCAATGGTTCAACATTCTGAGAGGCCAGCTGATTGCCAGAGCTGACGTTTGCCTCAGAGTTCAATGCATAAGGATCAGCCACCCGTACCACCACATAGTGCATACGGCTCGTCTCATCGACGGTACCTTCCACCCTTGCCAGTTCTGCTTCCCAACTGACTAATCGTCCGCCCAGGGACTGGCTCAGGATAACCTGAATATCAGAAGACACCTGACGTCCGGCGGCAGGCAGTTCGATAAAGGCAAGATCCGCCGGTCTTAATGGCAGCCGCACCTCAGAGAATTCAACAGAAAACACCATGCCCAGCTGTGCGCCGGTACTCAGAAACTGACCAATATTAACAGTACGCTCCCGAACCATACCGTCATAAGGCGCACGAATAACCGTTCGTTCCAGATCCCTTCTGGCTTTGTCCAGTTGTGCCCCTGCCGCCTTGACCTGCGCCCGGGCTTCAGCCACATAAGGTTCCCTCAATAACAACTCAGGCGCATCACCCAGCTTACGACCACTGCGTAACCAGCTCTGCTTCTCAGCCTTTGACCGGGCCTCTTCTTCGGTCAGCCGGGCTTCGCTGGCGGCCAGAGTGGCTTCAGCCTGACGTACCGCTACCCGATAATCACTGTCGTCAATTCTGACCAACAGGTCGCCTTTCTGAAAAACACCACCACTGACAAACACCGGGGCAACTTCTGTAATCAGTCCGGATACCTGAGCGACTAATGTCGTTTGAATAGATGGATGAACAACGCCCTGGCTGTGAATTGAAAACCGGACGGATTCAGTACTCAGTAAACGAGACTCAATCAAAGGAATGGTGGCTGTTTTTTTCTCTTCTTCAGGCGGGTTAACCAACCTGGTCAGGCCAAAGCCAATGCCACTGCATAGTGCCAGAACAGCCAGAGAGATAAACAGCTGACGACGTGCATTACTGCTTGCCATGATGATTGTCCATAAATCGATTTGTTATTGTCCCCTCAAAAAGCCAGCTAAAGGCTTCGGATGCTCAGCGGATCATAGCAAATATTGCAGAGAATGAGCCACCCCAGCCCTGACATCTACAGCAATCACCGGAATACCAAACAATACAGGAAACACTATAATTTACAGTGTATTTCCCGATATAAGCCCTTCCGCTCCACTCCTTTTACATGAGACTTTACCGACAATAGCAGACGATAAAGATATAAGGAGATAGCAAGGCTGGGTAAGAATAGTCGAAGAATTTATATTTTATATAGCCAGCAAGCAGTTTGGGTTTATCCAGCAATTTGCAGAAGCAACGATATGATTTGGTGCAGTCCAGAACATTAAAAGCAGCAAAAAAGAGGTTTCGTATGCCAAACTTTATTAGATGCGAAGTGTGCAATAAGCCTTTCCCAATCCAAAGCGAGCTCACCAGGCACATGCAAACCCATATTAATAGAGGTAAAAAGCAACATCGCTGTAACGTCTGTGGAGCAGGTTTTCAAAGAAACTACCATCTCAAAGAGCACCTGCGAACCCATACAGAGGAACACCCATATAGTTGCCCTAGCTGCGAACAAACTTTTGCCCAGGCCAGTACCCTCGGAAACCACATGCAAACCCATAATCCGCCACATGTTTGTTCAATCTGTGAAAAGACTTTCTCACGAAAAAGCTCTCTCAAAAAGCACATGCAAAAATTTCACCCAAAACCGACTACTGCCGTTACAACAGAGTCCCATGAAGAGCCTGCTGGTACAGTCACAACAACAACACATTCTTTTAGCACAGACTCCAGTACAATCAGCGTAAGCTATATTCAGCCACCAAACACTGAAACAAAAGTACCGATTCAAGTGGTTACTCAATTAACCGGGCCAATAGAGACAACCACGGTAATGCAAAGCAGTGAAACGATTAGCGATAGCCAATCCGTCGATGACTTCGATACTTTTCAGGAAAAACTTGCAAGGGGATTACCAGACCTTGAGTGAGGCATTACCGTAAACGCCTCGCTTCAACCACTCTTTGCTTCAGCCGCACTTTATTTCAGCCACTCTTTGTTTTAGCAATAACACCAACTGCGATTAACGTTATAATGGATGAATCGTTAAATGGAATCTTCCCTCAGGATTACGGGGCAATGACCGTCAAAGACCAACCTATTCCAGATCTGACAACCCAGTCGCTTTATACCGAACTGCGCCTTCAGGAAAACACCCGACAAATATTGCAACTCATGAATGCCGATGTCACCAGTAACTCTGTTGAAACCGTCAGCGGCGTTTCAGCCAGAGTGTGTGACCAGGGACAGTGGGGGTTTGCTTCACTGCCTGAAATCAATGACCGTTCAATTGAGCAGGCGTTACAGGAAGCAGGGAATAACGCTGCCTTTCTAGCTCGTCAACAGGGGAGGCAGAGTGTGCGCCTACCAGACAGCTCATTCTCTGTGAGCAAAGATTTATCCAGTCAGCAACCAGCTGCCCCGTTGGAGCAGAAGCTGGCTTTCCTGAAAACCATCGATCATTATATTCAGGAAAACTGTTCCGGCCTTGAAAGTCGTATCATTCGCCTGCACCTTGAAACCATCAGCAAACGGATTCACACCAGTACAGGCTCACAGGGTTTTACCCGTATCCCCAGAACCATTCTTTATATCTGTCTGATAACCAACAACGATCAGCAGGAACCCGTGGAATTGACGCATATTGTCAGTGACTGCGGGGAGTATAAGGATGTTCTCACTGAACCATCCAACCTGTACGCCGACATTGATAAGATCTACCAGCAACTTCTGGATAAAAAAGAGGCGGTTCCCGCGAGCGCCGGATATAAAGAAGTGATTCTGGATTCGGAACTGTCCGGACTGCTGGCTCACGAGGCTATTGGTCACCCCGTAGAAGCCGACCTGGTGCTGGCCGGGTCGGTAGCAGCAGAACTGCAAGGCAAAATGGTGGTCAGCCCACTGGTCAGCATGGTGGACTTTGCCCACTCCTACAATGGTGAAACCCTGCCTGTGCCGGTCTTTATTGATGATGAAGGTTGTGAACCAGAAGATACTGTACTGATTGATCAGGGCAGGCTGACAAGCTTTATGCACAATCGCTACAGCGCTGCACAGCTGAAACAACCGCCGTCAGGCAATGCCCGGGCCTTCAAATACTTTGATGAGCCGTTAATCCGTATGCGTAACACGGCTATTTTACCCGGCCACGATAGGCTGGAAACAATGATCGCCTCAATAGACGACGGTTATTACCTGATAAAAAGCAATAACGGCGAAGCAGATGCTACAGCCGAGTTTATGTTCGGCATTACCCTTGGTTACGAAATCAAAAACGGTAAACTGGGTCGCGCTATTCAGGACACCACCATCTCCGGCATGGCGTTTGACGTATTGAACACCGTCACGATGGTGTCCGATGACCTGCACTGGGAATGCTCTGGCTATTGTGGCAAAAAACAGAATATACCTGTCGCCTGCGGTGGTCCGGCCATTAAGTGCAAAGTCCATATTGGCGGAGAATAGTCCAGATGACCATTAACAGCCCATCAACCTTCTGCCTGAGGTGTCCATGAGTCAGCCTTCCAATCACCTGGGAGACACCCAAAGCAATACCCTGAGCTATGCCATGGAGCAGCTGCGACTGGCTGGCTTTGAGAAAACCCAGTGTTCCCTGTCCAGCGACTACAAGCAGGAACTCAATGTTGAAAACGGAGTCATAACCCTGCTGCGCAGTGGTAGCGACAGAGAACTGTACCTGAGCGGCATTATTGACCAGAAGAAAGCCTCACTGTCCATTAATGACCTGCGTAATAGCAGCATAGATGCAGCTGTTGCGGAGCTCCTGCTGATGGCAAAAGGCTCTGAAGCAGACGACGCTTACACTATTGCACCAGCACAACCCTCGGGTGTTTTTTCCACAGGCCCGCAACAGGCTGACCTTGAGGCAATGTACGACAGCCTTACAGCATTCCTGACGCATCTGAAGCAAAATCACCCCAATATTGTCATGACTGAATGCTCACTGGATTACACCCGCATTCATTCCAGAATGGTCAACAGCAACGGCATCGACTTTACCGAAACCAGAGGTAACTATAATGGTTGCCTGTTGTTTAACGCCAAAAGCGGCCATGACATTACCTCCCTGAACTCTACCGGGTTCACGACCTTCACTCTTGATAAGCCCTTTCACCAGTTTGGTTCCATTGAGCAGCTACTTCGAAGTTCGGAAGCTGAACTTCAGGCGCAGCTTCTGCCAGAAAAATTTACCGGTGACCTGATTATCACTCCAGACGCTATGGATGACTTTATTGGTTTTCTGGTGGGTTCTGTGACAGACGCTCCCCTGATTGCCAACATATCCTTATATAAAGACAAGCTGCATGAAACGGTAACAAGCCCTTGCCTTACCCTTAAAAGCCTGCCACTGGACAGTACCATGCCCAACGGTTACCCATTCACCAGCGACGGTTTTAAAGCCGATAACCTGACTCTGCTGAATAACGGTGTACTGGAAAGCTTTCTGCTGACAGATTACGGTGCCCGCAAAACCGGCCTGAAAAAAGCCGTCAACGAAGGCGGGTGCATGGTGCTGGAACCTGGTAAGCAGGCACTGACTGATATCATCGCCAGTACTCAGGAAGGTGTTATTCTGGGTCATCTGTCAGGCGGCGCGCCGGCTGACAAAGGGGATTTTTCAGGAATTGCCAAAAACAGTTACTACGTCAAAGACGGACAAATACAGTTTCCACTGGCTGAAACCATGGTGTCCGGCAATATGGCCACCATTCTCAGAAGTATTGTGGCTGTTTCAAAAGACGTGGTAGATTTTGGTGACAGCCGCTATCCATGGGTTAAGGCGGCAAAGGTAAGTTTTTCCTGATTCTGATTCAGGCTGGATGACCCGGCCTGAATCAGCAACAGCACTTCATCAGCCGCAGCACTTCATCAGCCGCAGCACTTCATCAGCCGCAGCACTTCTTGAATTTCTTACCGCTGCCACAGATGCACGGATCGTTACGGCCCGGTGTTTTTTCAACAACGGTGGTTTTAGGCGTGTTCATCAAAACATCCAGGTCGACCAGATTTTCTTCCTTCTCTTCGTTCAGCTCAATGTCCACAAACCAGCCGTTTTCGCTGAAAACAGCCTCCATTTCCTTAAAGCGTTCTTCAGTCTGAACCACTACACTGGCCGGGTTCTTTTCGGTACCCAGTTTGGCGGTTTTCTTGCGCTCAAAACCACGGTTGAACTTGTCAGCCTGGTTCATCAGTCGGTTGCCATCGGTATAAAGCATGAATAACCACCATCTACATTAATTGGAAAAACATTATCAACAGAGACACAAGGCGCTGAAACAGACAACCCCACATATTTTCGTTGATCTGAACCGGACTAATTTACTTGATTTACAGGCATTTAGCCAATAATACAGAAAAACACAGCCATCCAACCTGGAATTCAGTAACGGATGGAAAGAAATAATCACTCAGCTTTGTATAAGCTGGTCTATCCTTATCTCTTTTGTTTTGTGCTTTAAAAGGCTTCCGGGTCGCCAATACGTTACAGGTGAAATGAATGCTCAGGTATTGTTTAACCCTCCTCATCAGTGCTGCACTGCTAACCGGGCTGACAGGGTGCCAGTCGTCCGACCGCCCCGAGCAACACGCCCGAAAGGTTCCGGCAACAACCTCAGCGCCCTTACTGACCCGGACACAGGCTGAGCAACGCAAAGCCATGATCAGACAGGCCAGTTATGACGTCTATCTGGATATCGCTGACAGCGAAGCTTCAGAGTACTCGGGTCGAATAGCCATTCAGCTGGAACTGCATAAGGCGGACAAGCCTCTGACGATGGATTTCCAACAAGGGCAGATTCACCGCCTGCTGGTCAACAGCAAGAACCTGGCACCGGATTACAATGGTCAGTTCCTCACCCTGCCACACAAGAGCCTGCAAACCGGTGACAACACCATTGAAATTGAATTCACTCACCACTACAGCGACAGCAACAGTATCAGCAATACCGGGCTGACAAAATTCACTGATCCTGAAGACAACAGCCACTATCTCTACAGCCAGTCTGGCGTCTACGCCTCCAGCCAGATACTGCCACTGTTTGACCAGCCCGATATCAAAGCCAGCTTCAGGCTCACCGTTAAAGCGCCTGCCCAGTGGCAGGTCATCACCCAGACTCAGGAACGGCAGGCTGTTGGTGGCGGCGGCCCCGAACGCTGGTGGTATTTTCCGGAAACCCGACCTGTCAGCCCCAGCTCATTCTCTCTTCAGGCGGGGCCTTTCAAAACCCTGCGCTATGAGCAGGGAAAACTGCCCATTCGTCTGCTGTTACGCCAGTCGATTGATGAGTCACTCAATAAATCGAACCCCAAACACCTTTTTACAACGGTTGATAACGCCAGAGTCTTTTATCAGCAATACCTTGACCAGCCTTACCCCTTCTTTAAATACGATATTGTTGCACTACCCGTCAAAACCCTGAACGCTGAAATGTCTTCAGCCAGTGTTGTACTGAATGAAAAATACCTGCTGCCGCAATACTCAGCCGGGCAGCCAGAAATCCATCAGCGACTGCTCGAACATCTGGCTCACAGCTGGTTGGGTGGCAGCGTCAGTATGGACTGGTGGAATGACCAGTGGCTGCTGGACGGTCTGGCCAGATACCTTTCCTATATAGCTTTGGCTCGTTCCGAAACGGATACTTTCTCCAAAACAGATAGCGGCGAAAAGAGCAGCGAAAGCTGGTCTATGTTCCACAATCAGGTGAAACAGGCCGCGTATTTTTATGATCAGCTGCCAGCGGCACAACCCCTGCGCCACCCTGAAGACAGTAATATTCTGGCTGCCCGTAACAACGATATTACCGCCAGCAAAGCCGCTGCCGTCCTGCAATTACTCCACCACCAGGTGGGAGACGATGCCTTTCGTCAGGCTTTACAGCAAATGCTGCAACACTACGCAGACAACAGCACCAGGGCACAGACGTTCTTTGAGCTGATACAAAACGCATCGGGTCAGTCTCTAAAAAACTGGGAAAAACACTGGCTTGATACCACGGGTGTACAGACCGTTTCTACCTCGTATCAATGTAAAAAAGGCCGACTGAGCAGCCTTCAGATTGACCAGCGAAAACCCGGAAAACGCTCCCAGCGGATTCATGTAGGGCTGTTTAAAAGCAGGCACACCACTCTTCAGCGCTACCGGACACTGCCTGTTGTTGTTGAGGGCAAGTCCACGGAGGTTGATATTCCCGGACAACAACCCTGCCCGGATTTTGTTTACCCCAATGTTGATGACAAGGGCTATCTGCGGGTACAGCTTGATGAGCAAGCTCTGCAAACGATCCTTAAAGAATCATTCAGCGAACCTTTAATGCAGACGTTAATCGATGGTCACCTCTATCAACCACCGGTCAGTGTCCAGTCCGCCATCACCTACGCGACGGCCAGACTACCGAATGAAACCAGTGTCTGGCGACTGAAAAACCAGCTGACCGAACTGAAACGATTGAGTGACCAGCTGTTGCGGCTGAAGTCTGCCAATCCGGCGGTACAAACCGTCAGCAGCCACTGGCTGCTGACCCTGGAACAACTGGCATGGCAACAACTGAATATCGCTGAGCCGGGCGGCCCTCTGCAAAACCTCTGGTTTGACTACTACCTCCATATTGCCCATACCGATGACAGCGCCATGCAGTTAAAACACCTGCTGGAAGGTCGCCGGGAGATCAGTGGTTTACAGCTAACCCCGGACAGACGCTGGCAGATCATTATTCGCCTGAATACTTTCTCAGGAAAAGCCGGCAAAAACAGCTGGGACCTGGCACGCCGTGAGTATCAGAAACATCACTCTCCCGACACTCTCAGAATGTATCAGATGGCTGACGCCAGTCGACCCGACACGCTGGTTAAAAGCCAGTGGCTTAATCGACTCGAGAGTCTGCCCTGGCTGGAAGCAGAAGCTGTCAGCAAGGTTCTGTTCCCAGCCTCGCAATACGCTCTGGTGCCAGCGCTGCGACACAGCATTCTCACCGCCCTGCTGAACAACCAGCCTAAGCGATCATCACCAATGCTCGATCAGCTGATCAGCAACCTGCTAAACGAGTGTTCAGCCAACGGTATACAACAGTTGCAGACCTTTAGTGATAACAGAACTCTGTCGGCTAATCAGCTGCGTATTCAGGCACAGCTGGCAATGGCAAAGCAGTGCCAACAACTGCCAAAAAACGCTGCATTGAAATAAACACTTGCCGACAGCCCGCTTATTCGGTGAACATAAAGAGGTTGACCTTTATCAGGGACTGATAAGCGGGGGTCCTGTTTTGTATATTCTGCGCCTGAACACTGCGGGCCAGCCAGTTCAATGGCTGACCTGGCAACAGACCGTCTGTCTGTATTCAAGGGAACTGGTCGTCTGGAGCCTGGGCGATATCATTTATCGGGTCAGGGGCGGACGCAACCGATGGCACGATAACCCGACAGTGATTGAGGTGCCCAGTATTGTCGCCTGCGGCGGTCGTCGTTTATTTCCTTTCCGTAACAATCCTGCATTAACCAATGTTTCCCTGTTTGAACGCGATAATTACCAATGCCTTTATTGCGGTAAATATTTCCGCCGATCCCTGCTGACCCGGGACCATATTGTTCCTACCTCGCGAGGTGGAAAAGACGACTGGATGAACGTCGTGGCTGCCTGCAGGCGCTGTAACCAGCACAAAAGTAACCATCTGCTTGAAGAAGTGGACATGTCATTGCTCGCCCTGCCCTATCGTCCCAACGCTGCGGAATACCTTGCCATGGTCAACAGTCGCAGAATCCTTCCTGAACAGGCGGAATACCTGAGCAGCCAGTTTTCTGCTAACTGCCGCTGGAGTATAAGACGCAAACGGGATTCGAATTCATAAGGTGTTAGCAATCAGAAAGATTGCCAGGTTTTTAGCTTTTAGCTTCTGGCTATTAGCTGTTCATACAGCCATTAAACAGCAGCGGACAGTGGGCAACGGAGAGCGTATGATTCCCCCGGCTTTTTTCAGTTGATGTCCGGGAGCACAGTCATGCCTTTTGAATGCATCGGAATGCCTCAAGGCACAAAATTCACACACAGACAGTCCGCAAATACCCTTAAATGCAGTCGTTCAAGGGAAGATAACCGTCTTATCTTTCAGCTGTTCGAAGAGAATGGCGGGAAGGTGGTGGGATATGTGGTCATTAAACACAAATTCGGTGACTTTCTGGACGATGATCGGGATGAGCTGGTCTATACGAAAGGGGCGTATGGGATGAGTTTAATGTCAGTATTGCCATCCTATCGCAGTATGTCATTAGGAACCTTGCTTGTATTCATCGCCACTCGCGAGGTTCAGGCCAATGGTGGCAGGCATCTGTACATAGTAAACCCGCTCTCGGATGTTTTCGGGTTTTATCTCAAGCTTGGTTTTCATCCGGACCCGGGCGGTGACGCCATACGTCAACAGAAAATTGATGAGGCTACCAACTTTACCTTTTTGAGTGAAAATTTCGTATTTGCTACAAAACTACAAATAGTTAGAAGTCACAACTTATGGCGAGGCCAGGTCGATCTGCTGTACACAATTCTTTTGGGCAAAATAGCGCCTTTATTTCAGTTTCATCAGCCGCTATAAACCCTGGTCCAATTGAAAACGCACCTTTATCACTGCTTAGATCGAAAAGGCTCAGGTTCTTTTGGTTTTCTGAGCTTGTCAACACGTTCATCCATTCTATTTACTGATGCTATAAACCATATCGTTCACGGAATTTTGGTTTATTGACTCTGCAAAACAAGCCTTCCCAAGCTACATAGACTCCCATACCCAGGGGGTTCGCTTTGATTTGCTGTATGAAGTGAATTTCGTAATCCTGATCCAGACAGATTTTTGCATTTTGCAAATGATACACCCGTTTGTGGCCGCGACATCTTACAAAAAACGTATCGAAAACTCCATCGTAGACTGATTCCTCAACATCGCAGTTATGAACAGGTATTTTCTTTTTGGAATCACAGACTTCATAACCATCAATATGTTTATGCTCCGCATTCCGCGCATTGCATAATCCCTTGATTCTAGCGTGTTTACGGGTGGTAAAAAGAGGATTGTTATCGATAAGGGTTGCTCTGAGCATTCCGTCATTATTCACCAGTAAATTATTGTTGTCATTGTACAGGCTTATGTAGGGAATAGCTGTGTTGGAAATCACTTTCGGGACTTTACGCACCCCATCCCAGGCTATATGGTACGAAGCACTGTAGCAATTCGCTGTCAGCATATCCTGAGAAGGATAATAACGAATGTTTCTACAGGTTTGCTGGAAATGATTCTCTTTTTTCATGATCCAGCGCTCTATCGGTGTTCTCTCATTTTCGGCGATGGCTCCATCCCCGGACAAAATTCTGACCTCCTTGCCATTTACACCAATGAACCTGATGTAGGCATCTGGATAAGACGCTCCCAATAAGTGAAACTTGGTGCTCAAATTTAGTTCGAATCCCTGCTTCTTTAGTTTGCATATATTACCCACAAAGCTTTTAATAACACGAAAATAGGAAGTATTTGGATGATAGCTCAACTCATCCAGCTCAGGATCATAATCGAAGTTTTCGCGAATACAGTCTGCGTCATCCCCGCACCGCTGGCTTATATAGGGGCCGGATGGAATACCGAAACGATCATTCAGGCATTCATCAAGCAAAATACGACTTTCATCATAGGTCTCGTCAACGAAATCGGCAGCATGGGCACAAGGCAGCAGCAATACCAGCGCAAGCAATAATAACTCTTTCATGGACACCACTTTTAGAATGGTTATTCTGATACGAATTGGACTGATCATTGTAGGAAAATTTCAATACTGCTGTGGCCAGAGCGTAAAATGCCTAACAAATTTAATGGAGTTACATCATGGAATTTCGTCAACTGGGCCAGACCGATATAAAGGTCAGTACATTGTGCCTCGGAACCATGACCTGGGGTGAACAGAACACTGAACAGGAAGCCTTTCAACAGCTGGACTGCGCGGTTGATTACGGCATCAACTTTATTGACACGGCGGAAATGTATCCCGTTCCCCCCGGGGAGGCGACCTATACCGCTACAGAAACCATCATTGGCAACTGGCTAAAGCACAGAGGACACCATCAGGATCTTGTCATCGCCTCCAAAATCTGCGGCCCCGGCTATGACTATATGAACGGCGGCCGTCTTATGACACCACGACATATTCATGATGCTGTTGAAGGCAGCCTTAAACGCTTGGGCGTTGACTGTATCGACCTGTTCCAACTGCACTGGCCTGACCGCAACACCAATTTCTTTGGACAACTGGGCTATAGCACGCTCCCCGAAACAGAAGGCACCCCCATAGAAATCACCCTGGAAGCACTCAACGACCTGGTGCAGGCAGGAAAAATCCGCCACTACGGTTTGTCCAATGAAACCCCCTGGGGGGCAATGAAACACCTCAGCACCAGCCGGAAAAAGCAGCAAGCCCGCCCGGTCTCTATTCAGAATCCCTACAACCTCCTGAATCGCAGCTTTGAGGTCGGTCTTGCAGAAATCAGCCACCGGGAGCAGCTTGGGCTACTGGCCTATTCCCCCCTGGCCTTTGGTACGTTAACAGGCAAGTACCTGCATGGCCAAAACCCGGCTAACGCCCGGCTGACAATGTTCAAAAGGTTTTCACGTTACACCTCATCACCACAGTCACTAAAGGCTACCGAAGCCTATGTAAACCTGGCCGGGGACGCAGGCCTCAACCCTGCCCAGATGGCTATTGCCTACGTGACTTCACGCTTTTTTGTCACCAGTGCCATCATAGGCGCCACTAACCTTGGGCAGCTGAACGACAATCTCCGTTCCAGTGAGCTGAGCTTGTCAGCAGATGTGCTGGAAGCGATAGAGCGTATCCACCAGCAATACCCAAACCCGGCCCCGTAGTTCACTGCTGCTGACCAGCACAGGAACCCTTATCAAAAAACTCAACGGAGTTGAGAGATGACTATCAAAGTAGGCATAAACGGTTTTGGTCGTATTGGACGCCTGGCACTGCGTGCTGCATTCGACTGGCCGGAACTGGAATTCGTACAGATCAACGATGTCGCAGGCGATGCAATCACTCTGGCGCACCTGCTGGAATTTGACTCTGTCCAGGGGCGCTGGCACCACCAGACCCGTGCCGATGGCGATAACATTATCATCAACGACAAGCCGATCCGTTGCACACAGGAACGTGAAATCAATGCGGTTGACTGGTCCGGTTGTGATGTCGTTATTGAAGGTACTGGTGTTCATCGTAAAACAGCCCTGCTGCAACAGTACCTGAATCAGGGCGTAAAACGTGTTGTTGTCACTGCACCCGTTAAAGAAGAAGGCGTTCTGAATGTTGTAATGGGGGTTAATGATGATCTGTACGACGCTGAACAGCACCGTATTGTCACGGCTGCGTCCTGCACCACTAACTGTCTGGCACCCATTGTTAAGGTGATTCAGGAAAAGCTGGGCATTGAACGCGGCTCCATGACTACTATTCACGACCTGACCAATACCCAGACCATTCTCGATGCACCGCACAAAGACCTGCGTCGTGCCCGTGCCTGCGGTATGTCCCTGATTCCAACCACTACCGGTTCTGCCACAGCCATCACGGAAATTTTCCCGGAACTAAAAGGCCGCCTGAACGGTCACGCTGTGCGTGTGCCTTTAGCTAATGCGTCCATCACCGATATGGTGTTCGATGTCACCCGCGATACAACCGCTGAAGAAGTCAATCAGTTGCTCAGGGAAGCCTCCGAAAACGAACTGAAAGGTATTCTTGGTTACGAAGAAAAACCACTGGTATCCATCGACTATAAAGGCGACCAGCGTTCTACGATTGTCGATGCCCTCAGCACTATGGTGGTCGATGGTCGTATGGTGAAAATCTACGCCTGGTATGACAACGAAATGGGTTACTCCGTCCGTACTGCTGAACTGGTGAAAAAAGTAGGGTCTGCCTGAGATGAATCGCCTGCTGTCGTCGCTCAGTCGTGATGTGCGCCAATACCTGCTGGTGACGTTTAATTACTGGAACTTCACCATCACCGATGGCGCTCTGCGAATGCTCGTGGTGCTGCATTTTCATGCCCTGGGTTATCAGTCGCTGGAAATTGCCATGCTGTTTCTGTTCTACGAGTTCTTTGGTGTCGTCACCAATCTGGTGGGTGGCTGGGTTGGCGCCCGCATCGGTTTGAACCGGACCATGAATGCGGGTCTTGCCCTGCAGATTCTGTCCCTGTGCCTGCTGGCAGTACCCTCTCAATGGCTGTCGGTGCCACTGGTGATGTTTGCCCAGGCATTGTCGGGTATTGCCAAAGACCTGAACAAAATGAGCGCAAAGACTTCCATCAAAAAGTTAGTCAGCGGCGGGCAGCAAGGCAGGCTCTATAAATGGGTGGCCATTCTGACAGGCTCTAAAAATGCCCTGAAAGGTGCCGGTTTCTTTATTGGTGGTGCGTTACTGAGTCTGGCAGGTTTTCGCTTTGCGGTTCTGGCAATGGCTTCGGTACTCGCTGCCGTCTTCTGCCTTAGCCTGCTATGGCTGGATAAGGACATGGGCAAAGCGAAAAACAAGGCAAAGTTCAGCCAGATTTTCTCAGGTCAGCGCAGCATTAACATTCTCTCCGCAGCCAGAATGTTTCTGTTCGGCTCAAGAGATGTCTGGTTTGTCGTGGCGTTGCCGGTCTACCTGTCCAGTGTCTTCGACTGGAGCCATTCGGAGACCGGGGGCTTTATGGCGACCTGGGTCATAGGCTATGGACTGGTACAGGGTATGGCACCCAAAATCACGGGAAATCAGGCTGGCCGACTGTCTGCTATTGTCTGGGCGACAGTGTTGCTGGCAGTATCCGTTCTGGTGGCAATGGGTATTCAGTGGCAGTGGCACCCCCAGTTTACCATCGTCGCCGGTTTGCTGGTGTTTGGCGGAGTCTTTGCCATTAATTCATCGCTGCACTCTTATCTGATTGTCAGCTATGCCAGGGAAGATGGTGCGTCCATGGATGTTGGCTTCTACTATATGGCAAACGCCATGGGACGATTGATCGGAACCGTGTTATCTGGCCTGATGTTCGGAATCGGCGGTTTAAGCATCTGCCTGTGGATTTCAAGTCTGTTTATCGCTCTGACTGTTCTTATTTCACTGGCTCTGCCCTGTCATCATTCCCATGCTTCCCCAGCCTGACCGAACGCCTGAAGGAGAATACTTCTTTCAGGCATTTTGTCTACTGCATGTCAGAAACGTGTCAACATCAATAAAACTGCCTGTTAAAGGTTCAACAATGGGTACCTATATGCCATCATCTGCGACTTATTGATTTTTGGTTACCGATGCCCTTGCTCATCGGAATAGTGACCCCTGCTCCCGGCAGGACACGTTGGAGATAAAGAGTGAAACAGATTCTCAAGATTTCTGCCCTGGCCGCGGCCGTTATTCTGGCTGGCTGTAACCAGCAAGACGCTACAGACACTGAAGTCAAACTGGATTCTCAGGAGCAGACATCTGCTTACGCCATGGGCGCCTCCATGGGCAGCTACGCACAGAAAACTCTGGACAGCCAGGATGAACTGGGCCTGAAAATGGATCGCGAGCTGATTATTAAAGGCTTTACCGATGCCGTTAATGGTAAGAGCCAGCTTGATGAAGAAGCCATTATCTCCGCTCTGCAGGAACACGACCAGGCGTTGCGCCCCCTGATTGAAAAGCGTCAGCAGGAAATGATGGACGAGAGCCGTAAAAAATCTGAAGACTACCTGAAAGAAAACGCTGAAAAAGAAGGCGTGAGCGTCACCGAGTCCGGCTTACAATATGAAGTGATTGAAGCGGGCAAAGAAGATGGCAAGAAGCCGACACTGGAAGACACCGTAACGGTTCACTACACCGGCAAGCTGATCGACGGCACCACGTTCGACAGCAGTGTTGAGCGTGGACAGCCAGCCACTTTCCCTCTGAATGGCGTGATCGCAGGCTGGCAGGAAGGCCTGCAACTGATGCCTGAAGGCTCTAAATACAAGTTGACTATTCCGGCGGAACTGGCCTACGGTGATCGGCCGGCGGGTTCCATCCCTCCTGGCTCTGTACTGGTCTTTGATGTTGAGCTGATCAAGATTGGTGAATAACCGTCTTCCATAGTGCAAGAGGATTTTCAACTGAGCTTGGAAATCCTCTTGGTACGGAAAACGACTTTAAGATCAGCAAATTAAGTCCCGGAGTTTCCCCTGCTAAGGCTGGCAATCGTTTTATCACGCTGCAGGATTTCTGCCTTAAGTCGCTTAATCTCGATTTCATTACTCGTCAGTTTCACCCTTAGAATTTCTTTGTCGATATCAGCTTTTACAAGCTCTGCCTTGGTGCACTCAAGTTCATTCTCAAGCTCGGCAATTCTTTTATCACGACGCTTAAGTTCATCCTTAAGCCTGGTAATCGTGTCATTAGAATCCCAAGATCCCTGAACAACGTCATCAGGTCCTGTCATAAAACACCTGAAGTACGAATTCTCTTTGCGAAGCTTCACAACTTCTTTCTGCAAGCTATTGAACGCATCTCTTTTTTTATCTCTGGATTTTTGCGAACTGACTCTGTTTCTAGCCTTGCGCTCCTGCATATACTTCCGATTTTTCTGAGCATCTGTTAGTTCTCCCTCCACTGATGAGCATGAACCGGCTTTCGCCGAAGGAACAGACTGATCTGCCGGTAATATCGGTCGCAAGTGTTTACCGCTAGAGAAACCCACATCTGTCGCATTTCGCTTTCTGACAGAAAACCCCATGACTGTATTTTCTGCTTCAGGACTTGCAGAGTCTTTTACTTGACTCGGAGAATGATTGACGGGCATACCGGCAGAGCTGGGCGTATTAATATCCATAATATTTTTCTTCATGGTTCCATGATTAAAATAACACCAACATATAGTTAGCAGCAGGCTACACGATATGACTGCCAAAAAAGATAATGGTTCACTTTTTACCCCTCAACAACCGTTAAAGTGCTTTTTTTATAAAAATAATGAACAAATATCCATAACAGCTGTCTATTGAGCAGCATGAATTTTAACTTTGAAGGTGACATTTAACCTTATTATCAGAAAATACTCAGAGAAAATCAGTATGGACATTAACAGAACCAACCCACCTGAATTGCCAACAGATATTTTTTTAGAAGTCGCAAGTGATGTTGCAAAAGGCGATAAACTCTGGGGTTCAGACGTTCAGAAGCAACCTTTGAGTAAAGATGATCTATTTCTGCCAAAAGATAATACAGCACAGCATCCTGTGGAGGTTTCGGAACACAGGGTAATCTGGACTCTGAAGCCCAGCCCTAATTTACCGTCAACTTCTCATCATGCTTTACCAGTGGAAAATAAACGCGATCCAAAGGCGCTTCGAAAAATGAAGAACAGGGATTCTGCATGTAAGTCCAGGATTAAGAAGAAAAAAGAGCTTCAAGATCTGCACAATGAAATTGACAAACTTAAGAATGAGAATTCTACCCTGAAGGCTGAAAACTCTGCCCTTAAAACACTCCTTTTACAGAATGTTGAGAATTCTGCCCCAGACGCTAAAATTTCTGCGTTTAAAACGCTCTTGTCACAAACCCATGAAGAACTAGACAAATCTACGATAAAATTTGATGAATATGATGCTGCCCTGAATGAATTAACAGGTATTGTCAAAGAGGATCCCCTTAAACGCTCCCTGCCTGCATGTGGAGAAGTAACCGGCTCTGAAAAATATGATGACACCGCTGCATCCGGGGAACTCCTTCATGAAAGCAAAATTGCCAGACTTGAAAGAGAACTCCAGAATCGTGATAAAGCAATTAATAAACTCAAAGCCGCTTTCCATAACTTTGAGAAAGAAACCTCCTAATCAACCGAAGGTTTCGTACTACTGCTCCTTAAATCCTGATCTTTCCCTTTTAACTCCCTGCAACCAGGCTGTGTTGCAGATCATCTGAAAACTGCTGCAACTGTCCACTGATGGCTTTTGCCAATTCAAAGGCAGAAGGCTGTTCACTGACGACCACCTTATAATATTCCACACGACGCTCGTCATTTATACGCCAGCTAACTTCCAGTTCCAGCTGCCGGCCTTTCAGCATCAGGTTCTGAATTTCTGCCTGAATGTCTGTATCCGGCCTTTGGCTGCGTAACCAGGGACCATGAAACACATCAGCCTGAGGGTTTTTACGTTGCAAATTCTGGGTCAACACTCTGGTGATAGCCTCTGCTAAAGGTTCACCCCAGCGATCCAGACGAAGCTGATGCAACTGAAACCCATCATCAATGTATGCCATATTACTGCGATCCAGCCAGGATGGTATGACAACCGGCATAATCCCGACAGACCCTGTCAGCCCGGCTTCCTGTTGTTCAGCCATTGGCTGAAGAGTGTAGTAACGATAGGGGGCCGAGCTGGCACAACCAGCCAGCAGCAGAACCATTAATACAGCGAGTGAGTGATGCAACACAATCTTCATTATCTTTCCCGGCTTTTTCCTAATACCAGTGCATTCGGCTGTTCTTCCAGTATTTCCGCCAAATCCTGCATAGCCCTTGCCGAGCGTCTCAGGTCAGTTGCACTGCGTTCCAGTTGATAAATCAGCGGTGAATCCGGTGCCACGGTATCGGACAACAGTTCGATGGTTTCATTCATAGAGTCCAGCGTCTTTGTCAGAGTCTCCAGCACCCTGTTAATGTTGTCGTTTGTTTGTGGAAAGCCTTCGGCAATGGTTCTGGACATTTTCTCCATACCCTGCGCCATGCCAACAAACTCATTGCGCATATCCGACATGCTGGTTCCCATCTTTGTCGACATAGTCCGGAATGAGAGCATGGCGTCGTTCACTGTCCCGGGCAGTTGCCGGAATGCTTCGGTATCTGTGACTTCTTTAAGATTTTTTGCCAGCTGACCCAGGTCGTTCATCAGCTCCGGCAGATTCATATCGTGAAGTTGCTCGGTAAGACTTTCCAGATCACTGGGAACGGTGGGAATCTGGGGATATCGGGTTTTGACATCCATCAACCGGGGCTGAGTCTTCTGGTAGAAATCAACTTCCATATACAGAAGTCCGGTTAACAGGCTTTGTGTCTTAAGCTTAACGCCCAACCCCCGATGGTACAGTTCATCCAGATTCAGTTCGGTGGTCTCGTCCGATGAAACAATCGTATCAGGATAGATGTCAACATAGACCGTATTCAACACCAGATGAGAGTCGTCATAGAGCTTGGCTTTGATATCGGCTACCTCACCAATCTTGACGCCCCGCAATGTCACTGCCGCCCCGATATTCAGACCCATAATGCTAGTGTCGTATATGACGACCATGCGTTCCTTGTTTCTGCCGGAAAACTTGCCCTGATTCACAAATACGATCAGTGCAGTGATCAGAGCAACCATAGCCAGCATAAAAATGCCCACCATGATCGGCCGGGATGCAGTGGCTAAAGATCGTTTATTCGCTGTGCGACTCATTATAGCCTGTCCTTACTCCTTGGGTCATTTCGGTGAAAGTCATGCAGGATTCGAAGCTATTTCACCACGGGATAGAAATTCACGCACCAAAGGCGCTTTACTGTGTCGGAGCATATAAGACGGTGCCCCGGTATCAAGTTGAGTTCTGGACTGAGCATCCAGAAAAACACCATTATTACCAATGGCAAATATACTCGCCAGCTCGTGGGTAACAATAACCACCGTCGCCCCGGACGACTGGCTCAGTTCCAGAATCAGGTCATCAAGACGTCCGGCACTGAGAGGGTCCAGCCCGGCGGAAGGCTCATCGAAGAACAGAATCTCAGGGTCCAGTGCCAACGCCCGCGCCAACCCGGCACGTTTGTTCATGCCACCACTGATTTCTGAAGGATAGTAGTCTTCATAACCGGACAGGCCGACTAAAGCCAGCTTATAGGCCACCCGGTCCCTGATGTCATCCTTGTCCCAGTCTTTGTACTGCTGCATCGGCAAGGCGATATTTTCAGCCAGGGTCATGGCGCTAAATAAGGCTCCGCCCTGGTAAGTGACACCCCAGCGCATACGCATTGACAGCTGATCTTCTTCACAGGCAGAAAAATAGTCCTGACCATGATAAAGAATCTGCCCCTGAGCAGGAGAATAAAGGCCAATCATATGCTTCAGCAGTGTACTTTTGCCACAGCCACTGCCGCCCATTATGACAAATACGTCGCCTTTTTGAACATTGAAATTCAGGTCTTTCTGAATCAGTTTGTGACCATATTGTAACCTGAGATCGCGCACTTCGATGGCATTGTCGCAATCTGGATTTACTTCAGAGTTCATGTCGTTCAAATACCCAGATGAAAGTACAGGATGTTCAGTACGGCATCCGCTACCACCAGATAAACAATAGCCGTCACAACCGCAGCCATTGTCGCCTGCCCCACCGCAGCCGAAGACCGCCCACATCTCAGGCCGGCATGACAGCCAGCAAAACCGATCAGACCGCCAAAGACAACGCTTTTAACGACACCCGTCGTTAAGTCCGCCATCGAAAACGACTGAGATAACTGGAAGTAATACATTCGTGGTGCAATATCCATACTGACAGCCACCACGGCACCTCCCAGCATCCCCAGAATATTGCTGTAAACCGTTAACAGGGGCATGGCAACAATCAGGGCGAGCATTCTGGGCAGAACCAGATAATCCACAGGTCTGATGCCCAGAGTGGTCAGCGCATCAACTTCTTCATTAACCTGCATGGTCCCCAACTGTGCGGCATAAGATGCGCCGGTGCGCCCGGCCATAATGATACCGGTCATCAATGCGCCCATTTCCCGCACCATGCCCAGTCCCACCAGGTTAGCCACATACACCTCAACACCAAACTGCCGCAATTGTACCGTTCCCAGATAGGCAAGGATCATTCCTACCAGAAAACTAAGCAGGGTAACGATGGGAACGGCAGACGGCCCCGCCTGATGCAGAAAGTTGATACCATCAGACCAGCGCGCATCGCTGCGTCCCCGAATCATTTTCTGAACACTGAGACCTACTTCCCCGGAAAACTGCAACCAGTCCTTAATCCAGCCCAGGCCCTGACGAAAAAGCCGAAAATAGTCCATGTGCTTTTTATTGCTCTCCTGATTAGGAGGAACGCTGGTAGCCAGCCTTAACAGGGACTGAATATCGTCAGGCAACTGCTGGACGTCCAGTGTACAGTTAAATCTCTGGCACAGTCGCTGGCAGGACAGGATAAATGCCATGGTGCCAGAGTCCCAGCGAAAGCCTTTACCCTCGGTAAAATAGATAGTCTCGATCTTTTCCTCTTGCAAAACATCAGAAAACTGCTGTTTAAATGGCTGAACAGGCGCACAGGTCCAGTCGCCACCCAGCTCAAAGCTGTTAGACAGACAATGATCTAAAGCCAACTCTTGTGTCTTTTTACTGTCGTTTATTAAAAAAGTCGGAGCGTTCATTAGCCTGATCGTAGAGCTGGGAAAATTCTCGAAGAATATAGCTTATCGATAGCATCGTAAACCGCTCTGACCTACGTTTACATTGGTGTACAGGTAGGGAAATCCGAATAATCACTAATTAGTCTACCCATTAATGACTCAGCATCTAAACTACTTCGCTGCAAGTTAACCCTAAAAAAATTTACCCTATCAGGTTTTTATCATGAGAACATTCTGTCAGTGCTTTTTACTCATTAGCTTTTTGTTGCAGTCACTATCAGTTAATGCTGCTCCTGCCCCTTTCGCCCATGAATTAAAAAATATTGAAGAGTTTAATTCAGGCCGGACAATCGATTATTTATCTCAATACGAGAAATGGGCTTATGAGCAGGGATATAGTGGCGTATATAACTGGCTTCATTCAAAGCTGCCCCTGGATGGTTATACTTGCCCTCCTATTAAACTACTGGGAACAAATGCCCATGCCGTCTGGTGGTTTATCCGACATTCAATGGATGAAGAAGCTCTTACAGCAGATAACAAAAAAATCCAGGAACTGGCTATGATGGCGTTAAAAAACTGTAGACATCGAAGCGCTAATATCAATACCCAAATTAACCGCTTATTACAATCAGCGTTCAATATAGATGGAAACCATGTATTAGGTGAGGTGTTACTTAATTTAATAATCTCTGATGTTGATTTGACAGAAATACCTATCTATTACGACAAATTATTCAAAAATGCATTAGTCAGCAGAAATTATCGCCTTGTTAACCTTCTGCTTAAGCGAATCGACACCCAGAATACTCCTCATTATATAGGCCTGATACTGAGACAACTTTTAACAAACTTCGAAATCTGGGAAGAACCTTCTACTGAAGAGCTTTCCTACGACTATGAAGACTTAGCACATGATGTAAATCAAAGTTATAGCGGCAGCTCAACTTTTTATGCAAATCCTTATTACTCTCATATTGAGCACATCCCGTCCGAGTTCAATCGTATTTTAAACTGGCTGCAAAAAAATCGGCAGCAGAACCCAACCGCCTTTCAGGAAGCTTTGGCTCAAGCCAGACAATACCGGCACCAAAATGCTATAGACTGGCTAACCCCTATTTGTATTACTGAAATCCCCCCTCAGACTGAACCTGAGACTGAATCTAAGACTGATGATACTTCCTCCACAAACGCTCAGCCCCGGCCTCAATCAAGAAGTGTTATTTCATTTATTATGGGTATTTTCTGCCTTAAAAGGCATTTCCTATCTTAATCTTTCCCACAGGTAACAGCCCCGGCCAGCAGACTAATAAGCAGCGCACGCCTCCGGTCGGGCAACCTCGAAATCTAAGATACTTCGCTGCAAACTTAGCCTGTATTTTTCCCATATAAGGAATTAATCATGAAAACATTCTTCCAGCGCTTTTTGCTTATTTGCATTTTATTTCATTATGTATCAGCTCATGCCGCCTTCACCCCAGATAAAATAAGCTTATTAACAATCAAAAATACAGGCGCCATTAAAACTCGTGATTTTTTGTCCATATTCGATGCGTGGGCTTCAGAGCTGGGAAATGAAGCCGTTTACCAGTGGCTTAAAACACCGTTGGATGGGGATAATGAAAGTAGCCTGCCTTTTGCGCTATTCACAGAAAATGCCCATGCTATCTGGTGGTTTATTAAACGAGCCATTCCTGAAGAAGATCTGACCCCGGATAACAATAAACTAAAGACGCTTGCCCTGATGGCTATAAGAGCTTGCAATGATAACTCCGGAATCATCGAAAGATTGTTAAATTCAGCATTCAGTATAAACAGCAGCCATGTGTTAGGTGAAGCACTGCTTAACATGATAACAGTCGATGGTTTTTACTCAATGATATCGCTCAATTACCGCAACTTAATCAAGACTGCACTAGAGAACAAAAACTATCGCCTTGTTAACCGCCTGCTTGAACTTATCAAGCCCGAGGATATTCCTGACCATATAGAGTCGATACTGAGCAACCTTGTAGCGCAGCCCGCTATCTGGGAGGATTTCTCTGCTGACCTTTACAGTGAACATCCTCTGTCCGAGCCTGGTCGTTTATTAACCTGGCTGCAAAATAATCAGCTACAAAACCCAGTCGCCTTTCAGGAAGCGTTGGCTCAAGCCAGACAAGCCAGGCACTCTAACCGTGAAGCGATAGGATGGCTAACCTCTATTGGGATTGTTGAAATCACTCCGGAGCCAGAGCCAGAAGCAGAGCCTGAGCAACAGCCACAGCTACAGCTACAACAGCCACAGCTACAGCTACAACAGCCACAGCTACGACAGCTACAGCTACAACAGCCACAGCCACAGCTACAACTACCACAGCCTCATTCAGGTAATATTCTTCCCTCTGACAGAACTCGGCTTCAGTCTCAAACAGGAGGCTTTTTTCCATTTATTCTTGCACTTATTGGAAGCCTTTCATGCAGTCGGAAGGGACCGTGACAACCCTTCCGACACCCAACAGCCCCGGTCAGCAGACTAATGAGTCGCACACCCCACCTGGCTACAAGCCACAAAGTGATTGTTACTGACATCACGCAGGGGGATTTCTCCGGCAGTGCAATCTGCCGTCGTATATTTACAGCGCCCGGCAAAACGGCATTCCGGAGCCGGGTCAATAGGTGAAGTGATTTCCCCCTGCAACACTTCACGCTCCATCAGCTGATCCAGGTCTGTGGTTGGAATGGCTGATAACACCGCTTTGGTATAGGGGTGGGAAGGTCGCTCAAACAGCTCCTTTGCCGTTGCTTTTTCAACCATTTGCCCCAGGTACATCACCGCAATCTCATCGGAAAAGTGTTTAACAACCGAGAGGTCGTGGGTGATAAAGATATAAGTCAGTCCCAGCTTATCCTGTAGATCCTGCATCAGGTTCAGCACCTGAGCCTGAATAGAAACAAAGTTTTGCTGTAGCGAATGGGTTAATCAGGTTTAGTGCTTTTAGGAATGTACAAGACCGGGTAGTCATTTGCGAATGGTGGGGACTGATAAAAGTCCCTGAAACTGATAGCATCAAAATTTTTTGCCAGATATTCCCTCAACAAATTCCTTGCTGTCATGCTGCATCTTTCGTTCCAGGGTTCTCCGATGAACAGGATGGGACCTCGATTATTCCATGCAATGACAGCCACCCAAAAAGAGAAAAAAAAGCGTTCAGAATCCCGATAAAGCCGATGTTCATCGGATGGGCTGTTGATTTGACTCATCAAACCCTTCCCTATATTGTCGGTATCAACCCCCAGGTTCAAACTGACAAAGTCCCAGCAGCACTGAGTTTCGACGTAGTCAGGAGCAGGCCAGCTTAAAACCAGAAAGTTAGCCTGGCTATCATAAGTCCTGACTGCCTGTAAGGCCGTTGCCTCGGTAACAGGGTCGTACCGCAGAGGGCTACCGGTTCTCTCTGTAACTTCCCGGTAGCTGCTGAAAACATCCGTTGCAGTCATTGGAATCTGGTAATTCTGGTTTAAAAAGTGAGACAGGGAACCACTTCCTGCACCAACTTCAAGGCCGACGGGATTACCATCGGTAAGCTCCCTGAGGTGATGGACCACCGGATCAAGCCATCGGCTTGATGGCGTGTAAAATAACCCGTGTTCATCTCTCAGCGGATGACTGAAGCCCAGCACTCCTATAAACATTGACTGCAAATCGAGAATTAACTCCTCATAAGTTCTCATGCTTGAGTTTATGATAAAAGATAAATATCCCTGATAATAACCTTCAGGGGTTTCAGGTAGTAACAGTGCAGAGCGTGCCATTCGCAGAGTTCTGGATAGCGATTGATTTTCGTTTAAACGGGTAAAGTTTTCCTGGTTCCGAAAGTCCGACAGGCTCAGGAGAACTGACCTCTGCGGGGGCTGCATGTCGGGTAGCTGTCCTGAACTCAGTATTGAGAAATAATCATTGTTTTGTGTCACACTATCTCCCTCCCTCCATTGAATAACGGCTAAAACCTGCCTCAGGCGGATTCGGGCACGTTCATTAAGACCGGAGAGTGAAGCATTTGCCTCTTCTGGCAGGACAGGTAGCCAACTATCAATAAAACTCCGGTATCCAGTCAGCAATGTAAAAAAACGGTAAAATAATTCAGGCGATGATTGTAAAAGACTCTTAAGCCAATCTATTCGCTCCTCGTTTGAGGAGAGTTTTTTTAGATAACTAATCAGAATGTCTTCCAGATAGCTTACTTCCTGATCTTGAAGCCAATGTTGTAGCGCGTCTTCGGAATTTTCAAGGCTATTTAGAAAGTCACTGAAGTTTTGTCTGAAAAATTCAATCTCAATCGACCTTGCCTGCTCAATCAGAAATGCTCTATAGCTACTTCCTGCACCAACTTCAAGGCTCACAGGATTGTCATCGAGGCAATTGACCCGTGAATCAAACCATCGGCGTGATGGCGTGTAAAATAACCCATGTTCATCTCTTAACGTATTACTGAAGCCCAGCACCTCTTTAAAAATTGACTGCAAATGGGTAATTAGCTCCTCATAAGATCCCATGCTTGAGCTTAAGATAAAAGATAAATATCCCTGATAATAACCTTCAGGGGTTTTAGGTAGTTTTGTACATGCGTAGCGTGCCGTTCGCAGAGTTTCGCGTAGCGATAGGTTTTCGCTTATCCGGGTAAAATTTGCCTCATCCCGGAAGTCCGACAGACTCAGAATAACTGACCTCTGCGGAGGCTGCATGCCGGGTAGCGGTAAACTTAGGGTTGAGAGATAATCATTGTTTTGTGTCGCAACATCTCCCTCCCTCCGTTGAATAACGGCTAAAACCAGCCTCAAGCGGATTTGGGCACGTTCATTAAGACCGGAGAGTTGAGCATCTACCTCTTCTGGCAGGACAGGTAGCCAACCATCAATAAAAAACTGATATTCAGTCAGTAATAAAAAAAAACGGTAACATAATTCAGGCGATGATTGTAAAAAACTGTTAAGCCGCCCTATTCGCTCCTCGTTTGAGGAGAGTTTTCTCAGATAAATAATCAGAATGTCTTCCAAATGGCTTACTTCCTGATCTTGAAGCCAACGTTGTAGCGCATCTTCAGAATTTTCAAAGCTTTTTAAAAGGTCACTGAAGTTTTGTCTGAAAAATTCAATCTCAATCGACCTTGCCTGCTCAATCAGAAATGCTCTATAGCTACCTGAGTCGTCGGCAGTTGCGCCAGCCCCTTCAGGCACCTCTCCGGATGTGCTGGGTTGGTCATCAGTCCACACAGGGTATACGACAAAGCTGTCCATCTTTTGAGGCAACTGGTACGAAAGCAGGTTTTGTTGTTTATCCTTGCTTTCGGGGAATGTGACTAAATTGATAAGGTCGTCATAGCCGTTCAGCAATATATCAGATCGAAGGAATAAATGATGAAGGTCAGGTGTTGCGTTAACCGGCTGCGGTAGAAAGATTGCCGTATAAGTGCAGATAAAGCAGCGGACAGTGGCCAGTATTCGCTTTTGCCTGGATGTGTTCTTCATTATTAACTCTTCTGTAGTTACCCAAAAAAAACTGCATTCAATACACGGAAGCCAGCAAAATACGTAACTATGTATTCAGGCGTTAGGGTATGAAGCACTCAGGAGACAAAGCAATCATGGCGTTGAAGGTTAGATGAGAAATTCAGTTTTTTCCTTATGTACCGGTTTTTTTTTATTATTTACCTGACGGGCCAGCGAATATTGTCGTTCACGCACTGAAATAAACGACAATATTCGTATTTTTTATACAGTATTCAATGAAACAGTTCTTCAATACTGTCCTGAATGGCTGCGATTTCTTTTACATCAACAGGCGCGACAAAAATGGTGTCATCACCGGCCACACACCCCAGAATACCTTCGGCACGACTGATTGAGTCCAGCAACCGGGCCACCATTTGCGCAGCACCCGGACTGGTTTTGATAACAATCAGAGTACCATTACTGACCACTTCCTCGACCAGATCACGAACGGAAATATTGGCATCCAGCTTGCCCATTTCCGGTGGCAGACAGTACACGAGATCGTTACGGGCATTGCGAGCCCTGACAGCTCCGTGACGGCTCAGCATCCTTGATACTTTTGACTGGCTGATGTTATCAAAGCCCTGTTCCTGAAGTACACTGACAATCTGGCTCTGGGAACCACAGCTCTCGTCTTTCAGCAACTGTCGGAAAGCTTTTACAAGGTCTTCCTGTTTTTGACTGGCCATACTATTCCTGAATAACTATTCTAAAAAGCCGTTTTTGTATAAAAAACCGCAGCCTTCGCATAATTATTTAAATGAAACTTGATTTCAAGCACTGACGTATAAGAAAATCTACCAACACTCATAATCAAAGAAACCTACAGGTAATGGGCATTGAAGTACAAAACCTCAGTAAATCATTCGGTTCTTCTGAAGTTCTGAAAGAGATCAGCTTTTCCATTCCTAAAGGAGAGACAACCATTCTCCTTGGTGCCAGTGGCGCAGGGAAAAGTACTTTGCTGCGTATGCTGAATCTGCTGGAAACCCCGGACACTGGTTCCATGGACATTGCCGGACTGTCCTTTCAGTTTCACAGCAAGGCGGATAAACAAATGAAGCAACAGGCATGCAGCCTGAGAAAAAAAGTCGGCATGGTGTTCCAGCAATACAATCTCTGGCCGCACATGACCGTACTGCAAAACCTGACAGAAGCCCCTGTCGTCCAGGGTGTTCCAAAACAGCAGGCGGTTAAGCAAGCCCATGAGCTGCTGCAGCGCATGGGACTGGGGAGCAAGGCGGAAGCCTGGCCTTCATCCCTGTCCGGAGGCCAGCAACAACGTGTTGCTATCGCCAGGGCCCTGATGCTGTCACCGGAGATTTTGCTGTTTGATGAACCCACAGCCGCCCTGGACCCGGCCATCACTAACCAGGTGGTGGATATTATTAAAGAATTAAGCGACTCCGGCATAACCATTGTTGTGGTGACTCACGAAGTTGAATTTGCTAAAAAAGTCGGCAGCCGTGTGATTTATCTGGAAGACGGGCACATTGTAGAAGACGGTCCCGCCACTCGTTTCTCTCAACCGGAAACTGCTGCATTCAAGGCATTTCTGGAGCATTAAGTCAGAAGCCTGACCGGCTTCAGAATGAGTTATACCAATAACAGGATATAGAATGAAAAAGTTATACGCCATCGCCATAACTACTGCCGCACTGGCCTTGGGAAGTTTTCAGCTACAGGCCGCTGAAACCATTCGCTTTGGCACAGAAGCCACTTACCCTCCCTTTGAGTTTCTGGACGACAATAATGAAGTGACCGGTTTTGACATTGACCTTGCCAAAGCCATCTGCGCAGAAATAAAAGCAGAGTGTACGTTTAGCACCCAGCCTTTTGACAGCCTGATCCCAGGTCTGAAATATCGTCGTTTTGACGCGGTGATAGCGGGTATGGATATTACCCCGGCGCGCCAGAAACAGGTGGATTTCAGCATGCCTTACTTTGAGAACTCCGCTTCTTTTGTGGCGGCTAAAAATAAGTCATTCAAGTCAGCTAATGACCTGACAGGCAAAGCCGTGGGTGTACAGAATGGTTCAACCTTCCAAACTTACATGATCGATAAATTCGAAAAGCAGGGGGTCACTGTTCGCCCTTATGAAACCATTCAGAACGCTTTTCTGGATATGACCAATGGTCGTCTGGATGCTGTATTCTCTGACACAGCGGTTGCCAATGACTGGCTGCTCGAACAGGGTAAAGGTGATTACAGTCGCATGGGCGAAGTGATCAGGGACGCAGATTATTTCGGTGTCGGCTATGGTATTGCCGTACGTCAGAAAAACCCCCTGAAAAGCAAGATTGATGATGCCCTGACCACGCTGAAGAACAACGGCACCTGGCAGAAGATTCATGACAAGTACTTTCCAGAAGCCAGGTAAGCCGGACTCATGGATGCCTCTTCCCTCATCGACGCGCTTTCGCGCTACTCCGGGCTGTTTCTTGATGCGACACTGATGACTCTGGGGCTGGCTCTGTCAGCCCTGGGGGCTGGCCTGATTCTGGCCCTGGTGTTTGCCCTGGGAGAACTGTCCCGCTTCCGCCCTCTGGCCTGGCTGACAGCACTTGTCGTTACCATTCTGCGCGGCCTGCCAGAATTGCTGATTATTTTCTTTGTCTATTTTGGGTTCACCCACGCCTTCTTTCTACTGACCGATCAGTTTATTGAGCTGAGTCCGTTCACCGCAGGCACCATTGCCCTGTCACTCATCTATTCGGCTTATGCCAGCCAGATTCTAAGGGGAGCCATGCTGTCCGTCGCCAGCGGGCAGAAAGAAGCCGCCAAAGCCCTGGGACTTACTCCACCCCGGACTTTCTTTCGTATTGTGTTGCCTCAGGCATGGCGTCATGCCCTGCCCGGACTGGGCAACCAGTGGCTGGTGCTGTTAAAGGATACGGCGCTGGTCGCCTTGATTGGTATCAACGATATTCTGCGACAGGCACAGCTTATTTCGGTGAAGACTTATGAGCCCTTTACCTGGTACTGCATGGCCGCACTGATTTATCTGGCCATCACACTGCTTAGCCAGAACCTGATAAATCGTATGAAGCAACATTCCAGCCGCTATGTCCGGGAGGTGAAAATATGAGTATGGACACCGAGCTCTCTTACCTGCCCGGACTCTCTTATCTGCCAGAGCTGCTGAAAGGGTTGGGAACTACCCTGGAGCTAACCTTTGCCAGCGTGCTACTCGGCTGCGTTCTGGCACTGCTGTTTACTCTGGTGTTGACACTGCGCATCAAAGTTCTGAACTCACTGGTCAGGCTGCAAATACTGTTATTTACCGGTACACCACTGCTGGTGCAGATTTTTTTAATCTACTATGGCCCGGCACAATTCGACCTGTTTAAAGACAGCCGTCTCTGGCCTCTGCTGAGTGAACCCTGGTTTTGTGCCATGCTGGCCCTGGCGCTGAACAGTGCAGCCTACTCTACCCAGTTATTTAAAGGCGCGATTGACAATGTTGCTCCGGGTGAGTGGGAAGCCTGCTATGCCCTGGGCATGACCAAAGTGCAGGCACTGGGCAAAGTCATTCTGCCCCATGCGATTCGTCGGGCTTTGCCAGCTTATGGCAATGAGATGATTCTGATTATGAAAGGGTCTTCACTGGCCAGTACCATCACCCTGATGGATCTGATGGGGTATGCCTCACGCCTGAATGCACGAACTTACGACACACTCACGGTGTTTACCATGGCCGGTGTCATCTACCTGGCGCTGACGGGGATTATGACGTTACTGGTTCGTTTGCTGGAAAGAAAAGCTTTGGCATTTTCTCGATAAGCCGTCGTTTACAACGCTATAACAGTGCAGGAGAGCGGATTAGAGTCATACAATTTCGTACTCCTGCAATAGCCTTGCTACCTCGACTTCATCTTCTTCAGCAAGATCTCTGTCTTTTGGTTTTATATGATAAAAATGAACTTCAGGCGCATCGATTAGCGGAGTATAAACAGGGTTTGCAAGCTGTGTTCCGGACTGATTGATTGCCAGAAAGCTATTTTCCTTCGAACGATCCCGCTTAATGGGGTAAGCGTGACGGGTTGAATACTGTATTGCTATAGCCAGATCGACTTGCCGTGTAATTAATTGCCCTATCAATGAAGTTCCTTCAGGACTGACAAAAATACATTCTGCGTCAGCTTCCCGCATAGCATTGGGGATTAATGTATTCTCGGTACGTAAAAGAGCGACAAAGCGCCGGTACTTTTTGATCATATCTTCGGTAATATTGGCATGGCCCCAGTTCGTACGCAGCTCAATCATTATCGCAACGATGGAATTGGGAATACAGTTTCTTATGAATTGACGCGGAACGGTCGGAAGCATTGGAGAGTCTACCGTTATTGGACAGGGAAGAAAACAGCCCACTCGTCAATAAAGCTTAAGACTCATTTCCTACGGCATCAAGCCAGGATCATCTTTTTACAGGAAGCCTGTTAACAGGCCTCCCTACTTCGGCTCAGAGTTCCGGCAACTGCCCGGGTTCAGCGATTTCTGAATCTTCAGGCAATTTTACGGGTTGTAACGGTTTGTCTTTCTGGCAAGCCCAACCCCACTCTTCCTGCTGCTTCATAAAGTTTTCTGCTTTCTCTTCACAGAAGCCAATGGCGTAGTTGGCATTCCAGAGCGTTTCTTCACTCTCGACACTGCCTTTTTTGGTGTAACGAACCTCACAGGGAACAGGAGACTCTCTTTGCAGGTAAATCACGTCAATAATACGAGTGTCACGACCGTGCAGGCAGGTGTAGGAATAACTGTCTCCAGCTGTGGCCTGTGCAGAGTAACAGCTTAAACCAATAGCAAGAGCAGTAGCAGCGTGTTTCATTCAGTCAACCTTATAAAAATACCGGTGTAATGTACCATAGTACACGCTACAAATTCATTGACTTGCACGCATCATAGTCGCTCTTTTCAGCTATCTTAGTTTCCATGATTTTTCATCACACCGTAAATACTTCAATCAATAGGAATCAATAACGGTCGGTGAGTCTTTCCCAGTAACAACCAAGAATCAAAAAATTATCCCAGGGTGGCATTTGTGTTGACTTATTACAATACAGTGGCTCAATTACTGAGGCACGGGTTCTTTCTATTCTGTCTTATAACGTCGCCCAGCCAGGTATTAGCGGGGATAATCGATTCAATACCAGTCGTGTTACTTCCCCTGAGTATCAAACACCATGTTAAGCCTTCTGATTTTTTCCAAAAGCCAGCGGCCTCTATACCAGAAGCCATCAGTGTACCAGATAATGGGGACTGCACAGCCGACCCTGTTGTATCCTTTTTGATCGGGCACCATACCGCAAACCTGCATTTAAAAGACACCAACACCTTTCAGTACATTAGGCAGGACGGCCATTGTTATAAACACTGGGTACTCCCGTCTCCGCCTGAGGCCACACCGCCATCGCCCGAAAACACCTGGCAGGCGACACAGAAAATTGCCTGTATCAAGAACAGTATCCACCCAGTGCAAACTATTTTTTTTCCTGATTGCTCCAATGAGGACCTGGATACTGTCCACAAAGGACTTCATGAGCTTTTCCCTGAGCCTTATCCTGTTGATCTGAGCCAGCAAAACAACCATTCCCCTGACTTTTCTGGCTGGTTTCTTCACGAAGAAGTTATATGGTTGAAAGGGGATTCTGAAAATGCGCTTATTATTTCTCCGTCATTGTTCCCGCTGCTCGCCCAGGTCTCAACAACCGTAGAGAATCATTGGCCTGAACTTGTTGCGGGCGCAATCCTGAAAGAGCCCTCTGAACAAACTTATATCAGACGCTTTACCTTTACTAATGATGAGTCGACGGACGATGTTCTGTTAAACCTGCTGGCTCGCCTTTATGGTTACGTGCTTAGTATCAGGGACAGAAGTGGCGAAATTTTTTACATTGTCCGTGGTGATAGTGGCAGTCTTTACCGTATAAGCAGAGCAATGGTACAGCTATGGTTCAGCCAATACTACCAAAGCCTGCTGGATTTCATTATCTTCGGGTGGACTGTCCCCGCTGGCGGTGGGTGGGGCGGGTGGAACTATTATGTTCGGCAAGCACCAAAAAGAAAAAGAGAAGGAGAAGGAGGAGAAGGAGAAAAACACAGGACTCCAAACAAGAAAAAAACTCCGTACACACAAAAGAACAAAGTGGCTCAGACTTCAGGCACAGTAAGAGAGGTGCCCGCGGATGGATACCAGCAATGCAGAAGCAGTCAAATACCAGCCGATAAATCCATTAATGACTGTAATACTGACTCCGTATTCAGCTCATTAATCTCTGAAGTACAAGCTCTCCGTTTAGAAGGACAATTCCAGCATGGGATTGCCAAAATCATACGGATACATCTGATAATGAGAGCAGCAAGCATCACCAGGAACAACCCAAATCGCAAAATTCTCCACGAAACTTTACTCAACCTCTTTAAGGACAGCTACCGCCGAGACGTCAAAACGCAGAAAAACTTCGAGGCAGCATTGGATAATTATCGCTTACTCCGCCTGATGCCCAGAGAGCTTCATCCAGATCCACAGCGCAGTCTCTACCCCCTCCCTTTAGATGAAAAAAAACTCATAACGTCTGAACTTGATCAGTTATTTATACACCTTAGAGATATAAATTTAGATATAGAGCAAAAGCAGATGGTAAAAAAAGAAGCTGAAGCTCTTTATCATCGGTACAGACTGGTAATGTCCAGTGCTTCAAGGAGCAGTCTGGCCATAGCATGGACAAGGTCTCTGCAAACCACGCTCGATAATTCCAAAAAACTCAGCTCTTTTGAGCGCCTTGATTTGCTCCAGTCTGAGATTTTACCAATGGCAGACCTCCTGGGTTTCAAGACAAATGATGCTCCTAGAGTGGCTCATAAGCGAGTTAAAGCTATTCTGTCGACCACTCTGGAAGAAGTAGTGACCTTAATTGAAGAAAACCCACCTTCACTGACGTATCAGCAGTATTCCAAAGTAGTATGGGTTATCGATGCAGCAAAGCAGACTGGATTGCTCGATGAGCATCTGGCTTGCGTTCTGGAAAAGCGGATTGAAACGACGCAAACCGCTGACAGGGTATATCCTGATAGCCTGTTGACTGTGACCTTTACACCGGTCATTGAACCCTATGATGACAGGCTGGAGCCCGTCACCCCCCTCTCGCTTCCGGAACAGCCATTATCTGACTTAATCAGACAGATAGACCATTATCTCTCACAGGGAGCGTTTGGAACAGCTCTTGGACTCATTTCTGAGATATTTCAGCAAAGCAAAGGCGCTGTTTCATCAAACAAAAGCAAGAGAAGACTTGCCAACCAACTGCGCAACGCATTCTGGCCACTGCTTTACGACCTGACCCTACGGGTTAATAATTCAGGCATAACCAGCGACAATGAATTAAGAGTACGGGAAATCAGGGAAAGACTGGGCATATTAGAGCTAATGTTAACGGTTGAACAGAAGCGGGGAATGCAGTGGTTAAGTCATTTATTTCCAGAGCAGGCTGCCCCGTCTTGGCTGGAAGAACTCGAACAGAAAGTTGAGGCAGACAAAGTCTCCGAAGCTCTGCCCATGCTGAAACACCCTCAGATGCGCTCTACCCGTAAAAAGCTGACCAGCAACGATCAGATACGCTTGAAGCAGGTCATTACAATCATTTACCAGCAGCTTTATTCTACCGTCATCGAGCACATTCAGGATATTGACAACCAGAATGTCGATGACTACATCAACTGGCTCGGACGATGGGCTGCCTACATCACCCCACATCCACAATATGAACATGACAGCACCAGCCTCAGGGAGCGACGGGAAATATTCAGGTTCTATCAGGGGCAACTTGAAAAAATTAATACTCTGATCAACAACAGACAATGGCGTGCCGCTTCTGAGTTGCTCACTGCCAACGAGACAGTGCCCGCTGAATATCAACAGCGATGGGCGGACAGTCTAAAAAGAGTTAATGATGAAATTGAACGAAAGCACCAGGATGATCTTAAAGCGTCCATAACAATGACCTCCCATGCTCTACAGGAACTGCGTAAGCTGATCGAATACGCTCAGGCATTCAACTGGATTGATAAAGAAACCAAAGAGAAACCGCTGTTAGCTTCAAACCTCCAAAGTCTTTTAAATCGATACTTTCACGTTCTGCCCCCAGAGTTACAGGTACAATTTAATAGCGGCTTGTACTATGCCCTGAGAGCTCTGGACGAGGGAATAACGGCAAGAGGATTAAACCATCAAAACTGGTTTAACGCTCTCTACAGATTAAGCACGATATGGCAGCTTAGTATTAATAACCAGGACAATAGCTCATCTGAGTTTATAGCCCTGTTTAATAGCGTACAAAGCAGAATATATAATGGATTAACTAAATTATTGAACTTTTATAGTGTATCGACAGCGACCCGCTTTCTGGATCAGAATGCAGACAAACTGACTCAAGACCCCAACGTTGCTCTTTATTTTTCCCAATTTATAGAGCACAAACTGGGAAGAAAGAGAGTTGCCCTGGCACTTTATAAAATACTGAGCGAAAAAACCGTTGACGCTCCAGTCAAGAAATTGTGCGACTGGCACATCAACAGGATTTCAAAAAATCTGGAATAAAGGCAAAAAGCGGTCAGACATTCACTTTTTTTTATCGTTTCTACGTCGTGAGGCGCTTTTACGTGGATATGACTTCTTCCGATAGTTTTTCCGATAAGAACCATCACCCTGGGGAAGCTGGCTGAAGTCAGCGCCCCCTTCACTCAACGCCTGCGTCAGCAAACCGCGCAGTTTATTATCCAGATTCCCCATAAATCCGGCGTAAGTTCCCTTGCGTTCAACAATATCATTAAGGGCAGATTCCCACTGCGCCGTCATATCCGGCTGACCAACGGCATCGGGCAATGCCCTGATTAATGCCTTGCCAGTGGTTGTCGCATGAATTTCTTTGCCCTGTCGGGTGAGAAACTGGCGATTGAAAAGCAGCTCAATAATGCCCGCCCGGGTCGCTTCGGTTCCGAGACCGTCGGTTTCCTTGAGAATCTTGCGAACCTCCGGGTCTTTCACAAAGCGCGCGATGCCAGTCATGGCAGACAATAAGGTAGCATCGGTAAACGCTTTGGGTGGCTGGGTCATTTTGTCTTTGATCTCAGCATCAATGCACTGCACCAAATCACCGCTGCTCAGGTCCGGCAAAAAAGCATTGGATGCTTCACGCTCGTCGCCATTGGCTGAACTGTCAGAACCTTGCTCTTTGCCCGGTCTGACAAACAGGGCTTTCCACCCCTCCTGAACCGTCTGGCGGCTTTTCGCCACAAACAAACCGCCTTCAATAAGCACTTCCAGCCTTCGGGAAGTAAAACGATGATCATCATAAAACTGGGCAACGTATTGCCGGGCAATCAGACTGTAAAGCTGCCGCTGTCGTGTATCCAGTTTGAACAAATCGGTTCGTCGCGAGGTGGGAATAATGGCGTGATGAGCACCCACTTTCTTGTCATTCCAGGCTTTGCTTTTCCGTTCAGGCAACGCCTGATCCACCGCCTTGCTCAGTGATTCATCATTACTGCGAATCGCTGCCAGCACCTCAGGCGATTCCTGCCAGTGCTCAACCGGCAGGTAGCGACAATCGGAACGGGGATAGGTCACCAGTTTTTTTTCATAAAGCTTCTGACAAACATCCAGGGTTTCTTTGGCATTCATCTTCAGCTGTTTAGCCGCATCAATCTGCAATGATGACAACGAATAAGGTAAAGGTGGCAACTCTTTACCCTGTTTATTCAGAGCTTTGCTGATCTCACCCGCTTTGCCTTTTATGCGACCGGCAACATTTTCAGCCAGACGTCTATCCAGAACCCGGCCATCTTCATCCATCCATGGCTGACAGGCTTCGCTGGGCTGCCATTTGGCACGAAACTGAGTATTGTCCTTTGAATTCAGCTGGGCAAACAGATCATAAAAGGGTTTGGCAACAAAGTTTTCCCGTTCCTCGTCCCGCTGAACCACCAGCCCCAGTACCGGTGTCTGCACACGCCCGATGGACAGCAAACCGTTATAACCGGACTTTCTGCCCAGCACCGTATAGGCACGGGTCAGGTTAATCCCGTAAAGCCAGTCGGCACGGGAACGAGCCAGCGCCGAAACGGAAAGCGGTATAAAATGGCTGTTATCCTGTAAACGCTGCAGGGCTCTCTTAACCGCCGAAGCATTCAGGTCATTCACCAACAGCCGTCGCACCTGTTTTTTGCGGGTGGCAGACAGCTTCAGGTAATCCAGCACTTCGTCCACCAGCAACTGCCCTTCCCGGTCAGGGTCGCCTGCGTGGACAATGGTATCAGCAGTTTTCATGAGTTTACGAATCACCGAAAGCTGTTTGCTGACACCTTTGCGGGGCTTGAGTTGCCACTGTTGGGGAACAATAGGCAGATGTTCCAGTTTCCATTGCTTAAAGGCAGGGTCGTACTGGTCAGGTTCCGCCTGTTCCAGAAGATGCCCGACGCACCAGGTGACATAATCACCCTGGGCAGTCTCAATATACCCTTCGTGTTTCTTGTGAGGCTTTGGCAACACATCGGCAATCGCCCGCCCAAGGCTGGGCTTTTCAGCAATAATCAGTCGCATAAAGTCCGTATCGTTGGTTTGAGCGGCTATGATCTCATATTGCTCAGCCCTGTGTTAACCCATTCATAAACTGCCAGATTAACCAGTTTTATCTGCTGTTCTGCTGGAAAAGCAGGTTAATAAAGGGATGAGTCAGCCTCTCCCCCAAGCTGGGATTAAGCTCAGGCAAAGTGTCCGGCGTATTTCCAAAATTACTGGTCGTTGGCTCTACAGGGTTTTCATCCGGAGTTTCCTCTACAGTACTTTCGTTCGGGGCTTTCTCTACAGCGTCTTCGTCCTGAGGTTCTGGTAACTCTTCTTCACCTTCTATTGTATAGAAAAACGGTGATAAGCCTGGCATCAAGAATCTTGCCCTATAGGTTTGTACAAGGACAGAGACAGGAAAACGCCCGCCCACTGTAACATTCCTCGATGATTGAGTAACCGTAAAGCTGTATTCTAAAGACCTGCCATTAGTTGTGTTCACCATACGACGATACCATTCAGTGCTTCGGGGTAACAATTCTCCCGGGAAGGTAACCGGGGTAGCTAACATATCTTCAACAATCTTACTAAATACCTCATCACTAAGTTGTTCAATAACATCACCAAAACGGTCGCAACAAAGACAATCATCATCGTACTCAACACTGTCAGTATCAGAATGGTAAATGAGAATATGAAAATTCTGGCATGTACTTTCAGGATCAACATCAAGATCAAGATAAAAATCAATTGACAGCGCATTTTGAGAATGCATTACCAAAAACAACAATAAGAAAGAAAGTTTTATTTTCAACACTGTCACCTCAATGTATCAATTACTAAGTTTCTTTTTCAGCTTCAACGCTGCGGTCTTTCATACTGAGCTACTCTGTGTTAGCAGATCAGCTACCCTGCCGAATTAAGAGGTTCAGCAGACCGGGCGCGCTTTCTGGCTCTGACCATTCTAGACCGCTGGAAACAAAGTGGAGTATTAAAAATACCAGGCCTTGAAGGTCAGGAGCTGGCTTTCACAGTTCTGGCTAAATCAGGTATGGGAAAAATTTACGACAGGCAACGCTTATTTGCCGGATATCATGCAATCCGCAGCCCATCGTGCCAGCTATGATCTCATATTGCTCAGCCCTGTGTTAACCCATTCATAAATTGCCAGATTAACCAGTTTTATTTGCTGCCCTGCTGGAAAAGTAGGTTCATAAAGGGATTAGTCAGCCTCTCCCACCAGCTGGGATTAAGCCCAGGCAAAGTGTACGGCGTATTTCCAAAATGACTGGTCGTTGGCTCTACAGGGTTTTCATCCGGGTTTTCATCCGGAGTTTCCTCTACAGTACTTTCGTTCGGGGCTTTCTCTACAGCGTCTTCGTCCTGAGGTTCTGGTAACTCTTCTTCACCTTCTATTGTATAGACACCCGTTAAGTCTGGTATTGATAATGTTGCCTGATAGGTTTGTACACGGACAGAGCTTGGAAAATCTCCGTCCTCTATAACACTCCCCAATGATTGAGTAACCGTGAACCTGTATTCTAAAGAATTACCATTAGCTATGTTCACCATACGATTCAATTCAGTGCTTCGGGGTAACGATTCTCCCGAGAAGGTAACCGGGGCACCTAACATATCTTTAACAATGGTACTAAATACCTCTTTAAGTTTTTTAATTTTATAATCAAACGAATAACCACAATGATAACAAATGTGCCAGTCATAAACACTTTCAGTATCAGAATTGTACGTGAGCATATGACAACATTCTCTTATATAATCAACCTCAGGATAAGGATCAGGATCAGGATCAAGATTAATATTAAACTTAATTGACAGCGCATTTTGAGAATGCATTACCAAAAACAACAATAAGAAAGAAAGTTTTATTTTCAACACTGTCACCTCAATGCATCAATTATTAAGTTTCTTTTTCAGCTTCAACGTCTGTGGTCTTTCATACTGAGCTACTCTGTGTTGACAGCCCCTGTTAACAGATCAGCCACCCTGCCGACCAGCATGAACTACCTTCGTAAACTCACCTGTCAGCGCCCACGGTTAAGCTCTGCCGATGTGCAGCGTTATATCCAATGCAGCGGTGCGTAGTCGCCTGACTCATTCCCTTGAGGTTCAACAGACCGGGCGCTTTCTGGCTCTAACCATTCTAGACCGCTGGAAACAAAGTGGAGTATTAAAAACACCTGGTCTTGAAGGTCAGGAGCTGGCTTTTACGAATTTGGTAGAAATGACCTGCCTGCTGCACGATGTAGGGAGGCAGCAGACGATAGTACCTACTGTATCGCTGAGTACCGACTATGGTACTCATATTGCTCAGCCCTGTGTTAACCCATTCATAAACTGCCAGATTAACCAGTTTTATCTGCTGTTCTGCTGGAAGAGTAGGTTCATAAAGGGATTAGCCAGCCTCTCCCAACAGCTGGGATTAAGCTCAGGCAAAGTGTCCGGCGTATTTCCAAAATTACTGGTCGTTGGCTCTATAGGGTTTTCGTCCGGCTCTTCCTCTACAAGGCCTTCGTCCGGGGCTTGCGCTACAGCGTCTTCGTCCTGAGGTTCTGGTAGCACCTCCTGACCTACTATTGCATATACAAATGATGAACCTTGTATCGAGAATGTTGCCACATAGATTTGTACAGGGACATCTGGATAACGTCTGTCCTCTATGACACTATCAAATGTTTGATTAATCTGGAAACTGTACTGTAAAGTTCCACCATTAGCTATGTTCACCATACGATGATTCAATTCAGTGTTTCGGGGTAACGATTCTTCCGAGAAGGTAACCGGGGCACCTAACATATCTCTAACAATGGGCCTAATAACTACCTCACTAAGTTGTTTAACAACATCCTCAAACGAACAGCAGAAACAACCATCGTTGTAATCAAAACTGTCAGTATCAGAATTGTACATGAGAACATGATGACAACACTGGCATGTACGCTCAGGTCTAGGATCAACATCAAGATCTATCTCAAAATCAATTGACAGCGCATTTTGAGAATGCATTACCAAAAACAGCACTAAGAAAGAAAGCTTCATTTTCAACACTGTCACCTCAATACATCAATCATCAAGTTTCTTTTTCAGCTTCAACGTCTGTGGTCTTTCATACTGAGCTACTCTGTGTTGACAGCCCCTGTTAACAGATCAGCCACCCTGCCGACCAGCATGAACTACCTTCGTAAACTCACCTGTCAGCGCCCACGGTTAAGCTCTGCCGATGTGCAGCGTTATATCCAATGCAGCGGTGCGTAGTCGCCTGACTCATTCCCTTGAGGTTCAACAGACCGGGCGCTTTCTGGCTCTGACCATTCTAGACCGCTGGAAACAAAGTGGAGTATTAAAAACACCTGGCCTTGAAGGTCAGGAGCTGGCTTTTACGAATTTGGTAGAAATGACCTGCCTGCTGCACGATGTAGGGAGGCAGCAGACGATACTGCCTACTGTATCGCTGAGTACCGACTATGGTACTCATATTGCTCAGCCCTGTGTTAACCCATTCATAAACTGCCAGATTAACCAGTTTTATCTGCTGTTCTGCTGGAAGAGTAGGTTCATAAAGGGATTAGCCAGCCTCTCCCACCAGCTGGGATTAAGCTCAGGCAAAGTGTCCGGCGTATTTCCAAAATTACTGGTCGTTGGCTCTACAGGGTTTTCGTCCGGAATTTCGCCTACAGCCCCTTCGTCCGGCTCTTCCTCTACAACGCCTTCGTCCGGGGCTTGCGCTACAGCGTCTTCGTCCTGAGGTTCTGGTAGCACCTCCTGACCTACTATTGCATATACAAATGATGAACCTTGTATCGAGAATGTTGCCACATAGTTTTGTACAGGGACATCTGGATAACGTCTGTCCTCTATGACACTATCAAATGTTTGATTAATCTGGAAACTGTACTGTAAAGATCCACCATTAGCTATGTTCACCATACGATGATTCAATTCGGTGTTTCGGGGTAACGATTCTTCCGAGAAGGTAACCGGGGCACCTAACATATCTCTAACAATGGGTCTAACTACCTCACTAAGTTGTTTAACAACATCATCAAACGAACAGCAGCGACAATCATCGTCGTAATCAAAACTGTCAGTATCAGAATTGTACGTGAGAATATGATGACAATGATGGCACGTATACCAAGGTCTAGGATCAACATCAAGATCAATGTCAAAATCAATTGACAGCGCATTTTGAGAATGCATTACCAAAAACAACAAGAGGAAAGAAAGCTTCATTTTCAACACTGTCACCTCAATGCATCAATTATTAAGGGAAGCAGCAGAACATAATATACCGCTGTTGGCGGTTGGCTGTACGAGCAGCTAATAGCCAAAAGCCAACAGCCAGGTAAGTTATTGAATGCTGCGCCCCTAAGTTTCTTTTTCAGCTTCAACGTCTGTGGTCTTTCATACTGAGCTACTCTGTGTTGACAGACCCTGTTAACAGATCAGCCACCCTGCCGAATTAACCAGCATGAACTACCTTCGTAAACTCACCTGTCAGCGCCCACGGTTAAGCTCTGCCGATGTGCAGCGTGATATCCAATGCAGCGGTGCGTAGTCGCCTGACTCATTCCCTTGAGGTTCAACAGACCGGGCGCTTTCTGGCTCTGACCATTCTAGACCGCTGGAAACAAAGTGGAGTATTAAAAACACCTGGCCTTGAAGGTCAGGAGCTGGCTTTTACGAATTTGGTAGAAATGACCTGCCTGCTGCACGATGTAGGGAGGCAGCAGACGATACTGCCTACTGTATCGCTGAGTACCGACTATGGTACTCATATTGCTCAGCCCTGTGTTAACCCATTCATAAACTGCCAGATTAACCAGTTTTATCTGCTGTTCTGCTGGAAGAGTAGGTTCATAAAGGGATTAGCCAGCCTCTCCCACCAGCTGGGATTAAGCTCAGGCAAAGTGTCCGGCGTATTTCCAAAATTACTGGTCGTTGGCTCTACAGGGTTTTCGTCCGGAATTTCGCCTACAGCCCCTTCGTCCGGCTCTTCCTCTACAACGCCTTCATCCGGGGCTTGCGCTACAGCGTCTTCGTCCTGAGGTTCTGGTAGCACCTCCTGACCTACTATTGCATATACAAATGATGAACCTTGTATCGAGAATGTTGCCACATAGATTTGTACAGGGACATCTGGATAACGTCTGTCCTCTATGACACTATCAAATGTTTGATTAATCTGGAAACTGTACTGTAAAGATCCACCATTAGCTATGTTCACCATACGATGATTCAATTCAGTGTTTCGGGGTAACGATTCTTCCGAGAAGGTAACCGGGGCACCTAACATATCTCTAACAATGGGTCTAACTACCTCACTAAGTTGTTTAACATCATCATCATCAAACGCACGGCAGAAATAATCATCGTCGTAATCAAAACTGTCAGTATCAGAATTGTACGTGAGAATATGATTACAACAATGGCATGTACGCCAAGGTATAGGATCAACATCAAGATCAATGTCAAAATCAATTGACAGCGCATTTTGAGAATGCATTACCAAAAACAACAAGAGGAAAGAAAGCTTCATTTTCAACACTGTCACCTCAATGCATCAATTATTAAGGGAAGCAGCAGAACATAATATACCGCTGTTGGCTGTTGGCTGTTGGCTGTTGGCTGTTGGCTGTTGGCGGTTGGCTGTTGGCGGTTGGCTGTACGAGCAGCTAATAGCCAAAAGCCAACAGCCAGGTAAGTTATTGAATGCTGCGCCCCTAAGTTTCTTTTTCAGCTTCAACGTCTGTGGTCTTTCATACTGAGCTACTCTGTGTTGACAAACCCTGTTAACAGATCAGCCAGCCTGCCGAATTAACCAGCATGAACTACCTTCGTAAACTCACCTGTCAACGCCCACGGTTAAGCTCTGCCGATGTGCAGCGCGATCTGGTGACCGAAACCGAAAGCAACCGGGGCCGGATTATTCAGTCTGCCGCCATTCGTCGATTACAGCAGAAAACCCAGGTTTATCCGCTGGAATCCAATGCAGCGGTGCGTAGTCGCCTGACGCATTCCCTTGAGGTTCAGCAGACCGGGCGCTTTCTGGCTCTGACCATTCTAGACCGCTGGAAACAAAGTGGAGTATTAAAAACACTCGGTCTTGAAGGTCAGGAGCTGGCTTTCACTAACCTGGTAGAAATGGCCTGCCTGCTGCACGATGTGGGCAACCCTCCCTTTGGTCACTTTGGCGAGGCGGCCATCAGCCGCTGGATGGAAGATCATGCGGAGCAGTGCCACGATCAGTCCATGCAGCGAACATCCGGCAAAGATACCCTGTTCCAGACCACCCTGCTGCCCGACCTTTGTGTGTTTGAAGGCAATGCTCAGGGTTTGCGCATTATCCATCATTTGCAGAACCTTAATCTGACTTACTCCCAGATGGCGGCGCTGATCAAGTATACCCGCCCTCCTTACGAACCGGCTCCAACCAGGGGGGAACCCTGTTTTTATCGTAAGAAGAAACCCGGTTTCTATTACTCGGAAGCTACTCTGGTTCGTCAGATGCAACAGCATCTGCATATTAACGAAGGCTGTCGTTTTCCCCTGGTCTATATCATGGAGGCAGCAGACGATATTGCCTACTGCATAGCCGATCTGGAAGATGCCCTGGATAAAGGCATATTGTCGTTAAAAGAGTTGCAGTTCTGGCTGAATCAGGTATGGAGCGAATTTACGACAGGTAACGCTTATTTGCCGGATATCATGCAATCCGCAGCCCATCGTGCCGGTACTAACGAACATGAGTTCATTGTACGCCTGCGAACCCGGCTGGTCAGAGACCTGGTTGACTATGCCGCTAACCGCTATATCAACAAACACGACGAAGTCTTTGCAGGAAGTCTGGATGAGCCCTTAATTGAAGGGGGATCGAACCAGCATCTTGCCCTGCAAACACTCAAGACAGTAGCGGTACGGCATGTATTCACCAGCATGGAAAAGGAAACGCCCGAGCTACGGGGCTACGCAGCACTGATTGGCTTGCTGGACAAATTCAAGCCCCTGTTAACGCTTCAGCCTGATCAGTTCCAGCGCATTGTCGCACAGGATGACCACCAGCATTTTATCGAGCAGCGTCTTTACCATCGCCTGTCGAGAAAACATAAAGCCGCTTATTGCCGGGCAGTGGAAACACTTGCAACCCAAAACTTAAGTGCAATCGATTATCAGGACCTGGAGTGGTATTACCGTACTCGCCTGTTAATCGATTATGTTAGCGGTATGACCGATCATTTTGTTGTGGATGAATTTCAGAGCCTCTCCGCAATTTAAAACATTCCTGTGAAGAGGGTGTAGCGTGCCTTTCATTCAAAGCCTTTCTACCTTTTAATCCCAACAATAACAATAAAGCTTGCAAAAAACGCAGGTTGCGTTCATAGGCTAAACTGACCGCCAGATCAATAAAACAACATAAAATAATGCAGGCATCATACTTATGGTAATTCGATCCTCGTCTGGCTTTATGAACGGCCTTGTGGCGTTCAGGGTAGCGATCAAACTTATTTTTGCGCCCTTCCTCCTATATCTGATGGCAGCACCTTTACAAGCGGGTTATCCGCTTACTCTGACTATCTATAGACTAAATGAGAAAGCCGGCCAGCTGAGCCAGAAAACAGAAAGAAGAGTTCGACAATTTAACCCAACATTTTTGCGCCAGCTCGTTGTCGACCAACCAGATGAGCCAGCAGACAAAAAAGAATATGCGACCTACAAGCTGATCCAAGAGCTAGATACAAATCAGGGCAATCTCCTTCAGATAAGTCAACGTATCAGAGCAGAACTGGATCAACACTATGATTTCAATCTATACCCTCTGAGAAACTCAGCGACCGGAACTCACTTCAGCGGCCCTGGGGGTAGAGCCTCTATTTTTGATTCCAATGACCGCCTTACCAATATCCAGCTTCAACAAACCCCTGAAAATGTTTATCTTTTTTATGGTGATGCCCTTTACTATCCACCAGCCAACCAGACTTCGGCTGATCCACTGCTTGACGTGATGGCAACCATTCAGGAAGAGTTCAGTTTTCACCATTTCACCGATGGTCTTTATTTTAGAGCGCTTTTAGACCACCATTCCAGCCTGGCTGAACAAGGCGAATTTCATAGTGGCATTCTCGCTGTAGATAGAGACTATACCATTTTTGCGCTGAGTGGCTTACGGAGAATATCTTCAGAGCAACCCGCGCAACAGCAAGTTTCACAGAGAGATATCCTCGGCTTTGTTTTTGAACGAAGGAATCGCTTAAACAACTCACTGATCGCAAGCTACTTTGTGGAAGTTAACAACACACCACTGCGCCGATCATCACCCTCAGTCCCCCGTAGCAACAGAGGCTCATTAGGGGCTGGCAGACAGCTCCAGATTGGCTCCCCCACTCAAAGAAGTGAATTTTTGCCACCAATCAATGAAGGTGATCGTCATTACGACTCTATACATATTGATCCGGCATTATTAGATGAAACGACACGTGATAGGCAGCGTTTAAACTCATATGACAGTGGCGGTTCTTATGCTGGCAGCCCCACCATATCTCCACTGAGCCCATGGACTTCATCCCAGACAATTCAGATCAACAACAGAGGATTGTCACCTGCTCATCATAACAGTCCAGGCCATCTTGAAGGCTGGTCAAGCCGAACCGTGAATATAGCCAGCAGTGCTTCATCAGGATTCTCGGAAGGTTCATTGGGCAGCCCACCTTCTGAAAATCAGGGCTATGTTAATACAGAGGACGCTATTTTGGGAGAAACACGCCGACGCCCTCAGCGGGGAAGGCGCTCTGCCCGGAACCAGGTTTATGAACCAGCTACACCTTCATCAAATGAACACCCGGACCACTGTAACATTGAAGTTAACCACTGCTGCGATTGCATGCTTAATGAGGCTTTCGAATAACTTACTACTGCCTCAATGATGTGCTTGACTTGGTAATGAACAGCTTCAGGAAACCACAATGAAAGCGATACCCCAATGGCTCTATGGCACAGCCTGGAAAGAGCAGGCCACTAAAGACCTGGTAGTGAAAGCGCTGGAGTCTGGCTTCAGGGCGATAGATACTGCCAACCAGCGCAAGCACTATTTCGAGGCAGCGGTTGGCGATGCCCTGACAGCAAGCAGTATTGACCGTCAGGATCTGTTCCTGCAAAGCAAATTCACATTCCGTCCCGGTCAGGATGACCGGTTGCCCTATAACCCTGATGCCCGTGTCAGGGAGCAGGTTGAACAGTCCTTTACCCGTTCACTGGAACACCTGGGTACCGATTACCTGGACTCTTTGCTTCTGCATGGTCCAATGCTCAGGGAAGGACTCTCCAACGATGATCTGGAAGCCTGGGCAGCCATGGAGACGATCTACCATTCAGGCAGGGTTAAGGCGATTGGTGTCAGTAACTTTTCCGCCAGCCAGCTCGAAGACCTGAATCATCACGCAGCCATAAAACCCGCCTGGGTTCAGAACCGCTGTTATGCTGTCACAGGCTGGGATCGTGATGTCAGGGAGGTCTGTCAACGTCATGGAATTGGCTATCAGGGGTTCTCGCTTCTGACCGCTAATCCGGCCGTTGGTCAGCAGCCGGCCTTTCAGGCGATTGTCGCAAAAACAGGGCTGACAGCCGCACAGGTTATTTTCCAGTCTGCGCAGAGGATGAAAATACTGCCTTTAACCGGTACTTCAAGCCCCGAACACATGCTCGAAGACCTTGCCTGTAACAAGGTCTCTCTGACCGAAGATGACGTGACAATCGTCGAAAACATTTTACTTACCGGATAATACCTTTCTGCCTTTTCCTATCGTTACTAAAGGGATTTTTGAGGAAAAGGCATGCCTGAACCCAGAGGAATACAGCCAAACAGCCAGACACGGGTTCACCTGCGCTCCAATGACGCTCTCCGGAAAGCGCCCAAAAAAATTGGTAATGCGTTTAATCGCAGGGTCTTTCCCCATAAGGCAAAGAAAAACCTTATCCAGCAGCAACCTCCCGGGCATGCACACAAGTCAATCCACCTGCGCGGGGTAAAGCAGGCTTCACCAAAAAACCAGATCACGCCTCCATCACCTCCTGAAAGCAAAGGGGCGCAGCAGCCTTTTCAGCCCAGAACATCGGGTGAAGGCGCAGCCATCTATAAAAACCTGCAATATCGGTCACTGGTTGCCAGAGAACGGGTCACTGCCCAGTTTGAGCACCCTCAACAAGTTTCGAAAAACATCACTGATGCTGCCTGGTCTTTTTATCATCAGGGTAATAACAGTGTCTGGGGGAAAAACCATACCCTCCTGGCAAAAGCCGGTCAGCTTGGACAGGTCGGCAGCAGCATCAACCGCCATGACCAGGCACTGGCACAACCATTATCCAGAAAGGCTGGAGGCGTAGAACATCAGGGCAGGCATGTGATTGACAATCTGCAAAAAGGAATTAATCAGGTGGATCAGTTACTGCTGCAACAAGGGCATGTCATGCCTCAGTCTGAATACCAATATCTCTCAGGTGTGAAACAAAGTCTCCAGAATGAGCAGAAATTAATGCTTCAGGTAATGGATGATCCCGGCACGGCATCCGTTTCCAGCTCACTGAATCTGCATCAGGCCATGGAGCTGAAACGGCTGGGGTATGACCTGACCCCGACAATCGCAAAACATTTCAGTCCTTTTAACGACCACCACCTGATCAAAGGGTCTGACCAGAAGTTTGGCTCCGGAGCCATTCATTCCGTGACCAAATTAAAGTTCCAGACTCAAACCGGCGTGATAGAGAAAATTTTCAAGGGAGAAGATCCGGTTGACCCCTGTCCCTTTGACTCCATCACCGGAACTGAAAATTACCTTGATAAGAACAAACCCAGGTTTGCTGCCCGTAACTTTGCGGCAGCAAAGTTTGACAACCTGCTGGAAACCGGGCTGATGCCAAAAATGGAACTAACGGTTCACGATGGCAAGCTTGGCGTATTAATGGATGTCGCCAAAGGTGTTAAACCCTGGGAACAGCAGTCTAATACCTATAACCGGATTCCCGTGGAAGACCATCGCCAACCCCGGCTGGCGGCGAATATTCAGCAACAGCTGAACAGTGCTGAATGGCTGGATGGTATCTGCGCCCAGCAGGATCGTCATGCGGGCAACCTGTTTGTTGATACTCAGTCTGGCAAGGTCACACTCATCGACAACGACATGGGCTTTTATCCGGGTCAGCGCGAAGTTCGCACTCCCTCCAGACCAGGTGGTTTTCGCCGATTCAGTGGTAGTACTGCCGGTTTGCCAGCGGTGATAGATAACAGGGTTTACCAGAAGTTGATGTCGATCACTCCGAAACAGATTCACCAGCAGATGGACGGGCTGCTAACCCCACGGGAAATACAGTCGACCGTCAGCCGGGTTCAGCAACTGCAACGCCATGCCAGACAATTAGCAAACAATGGTCGGGTGATTGAGAACTGGCAGAAATGGAAGGACCCGGCAACCGGATTAAACGCCGTAAAATTCCAGCGTAAGTATGCGCCCGACAGCTACCTGTTATCCGTTCAAGGTCAGACCAGAGGATTATAGCCATGTTTGAACACGACCCGGCACGCAACTGTTATCAATCCGCCTGCGCACTGCTTATCAGTGAGGGGCTGCCCTGCCCTCCGGTTCACCATAAATTTACCAGCAAACTCCAGCAGACCCGCTATTCGGCACTCTTTACCACCGAGCCGTCCCTGCCCGACCCTTATCATTTCCAGTTTTACCTCAACCAGTTGCTGTCTGGTCAGTGTCCATCCATGGTCGTGTTTGGGGTATCAGGTCATGGTTTCTCTTCCCGGGCCATGCATTACTACCTGATTGATGAGCATATCGCGGTAATGTTTCAGGACGGTTTACCTGAAGCGCCCGAAGGCTGGGTAGAAAAACAGGCTGTGGATTACGACCTTACCAGCCAGCTTTATATTGCCTGTCAGGACGCAGTGCAGACAAAGCAACTGGCAGCCGATGAAAAACTGGTAATCTGTCGCTCATTCTTTCAGCCAGGACAATGGGGAATCATCAAGCAGTCTGGTGAAAAGGTTAAATGGGAAACCGCCATCAATCCTCTGGAAGCAGCCATTGAATGGCTGACAGGCAACAAAGCATGAACCATCAGCTCTGGTACCAGCGAGAGGGTTTACAGCGTTCTGGCTGCCTTTTATTAAACAACGGCTTCGATTAAACTTCTTATCAAACAATGACCCAATCATTTGCCTTTCTGGCCTGACTCGCTGGATAACTCGTTGAATAACTCGTTGAATAAAAAGGGACTCCCCTTCTGATGCTACTTCCTGAATTTCTGCAAGCTTCACCCGGTTGTTTTTTATTAGCCTTAACCCTGCTCGGCCTGATTGTTGGCAGCTTTCTGAATGTGGTGATTCTGCGTCTGCCGATCATGATGGAAAGACAGTGGAAGCTTGAATGCCTGGAAGCCCTGCATCCGGATAAAGTACCGGAAAACCCGATAAAATATAATCTGGCCACACCGGGTTCAAATTGCATGGAGTGCGGATACAGGATTCGTCCCTGGGAAAACATCCCGGTACTGAGCTACCTGTTCCTGAAAGGTCAGTGCTCCCACTGCAAAACCCCTATTTCCATTCGCTACCCATTGATTGAGATCATCAGCGCCACTCTTGCAGTGGTGTCTGGAATCGTCTTTGGCGCATCAACAACCACCTTGTTCGTCTGTCTTCTGGCATGGGCATTACTGACACTGACGGTTATTGACCTGGATACTCAGCTGCTGCCCGACAGCATCACCCTGCCCCTGCTCTGGCTGGGCCTGCTGGTAAATACTCAACATCTGTTTGTCCCTCTGACTGATGCGGTGTTTGGTGCCGTGGCGGGCTACCTGTCGTTATGGCTGGTTTACTGGGGCTTCAAGCTGGCTACCGGCAAGGAAGGTATGGGCTATGGCGACTTTAAACTGCTGGCGGCACTGGGAGCCTGGCTGGGCTGGCAGATGCTGCCTCTGATCATTCTGCTGTCATCCCTGGTGGGAACACTGGCAGGGGTTGGCCTGATGATTTTCAAAAAACACAACCGCGAACAGCCGATTCCTTTTGGCCCTTATCTTGCCGCAGCGGGTTTTTTTGCATTGTTATGGGGTAACACCCTGATTGAGTTTTATCTGCAAATAATGGGAATGAAATGAGCCTGGTTATAGGTGTTACCGGTGGAATAGGCAGTGGTAAAACGGCGGTGACTGACTACTTTGCCGCGCTGGGCATCGCTATTGTTGATGCGGATCAGGCCGCCCGGGTCGTGGTGGAGCCGGGTCAGCCAGCACTGGAAAAAATCGCACAGCGCCATAAGGGCATCCTTCAAAAAGAAGATGGCAGCCTGAACCGTCGTAAACTGCGGGATATTATCTTTGCCAGTGACAGTGAGCGAGCCTGGCTGGAACAACTGCTACACCCTCTGATTCGTGAACAGATTATGACCGAACTCAAAGCGTCTGTGTCACCTTATTCGATTCTGGTTTCACCCTTGATGATAGAAACAGACCAGCACCTTCTTGCAGACCGGGTTCTGGTGGTGGATGTGACGGTTGAACAACAGATTGCCCGAACCATGAGCCGGGACAATATGACCGAAGCACAGACCCGCAGTATTCTGTCCAAACAGGCGACCAGGGAAGAACGCATGGAAAAAGCCGACGATATTGTTGATAACAGCCAGTCGCTGGAACAGCTTTATCCGCAACTGGACAAGCTGCACCAGCACTATCTGAAACTAGCTAAACAACGCTGAACTGGCTAGACCCCGGGACGCCAGCCATTGGTAATCGGATAACGGCGGTCCCGGCCAAAACCCCGTGGTGTTATACGCACACCGACCACTGCCTGACGTCGTTTAAATTCATTAATATCGATCAGGCGCAACACCCGGTAAACGGTATCCCGATCAAAACCTTCATCAATGATGGTTTCAGCACTGCAATCTTCCTCAACGTACATCTCAATGATGCGATCCAGCTCACTGTAAGGCGGCAGGCTGTCTTCATCCACCTGATCCGGAGCCAGCTCCGCGGAAGGTGGTCGGTCTATCACTCGCTGGGGAATCACATAACCCAGTGAGTTACGGTATTCAGACAGTTCAAACACCAGAGTTTTGGGTACGTCTTTCAAAGCGTTGTAGCCGCCACACATATCACCGTACAGTGTCGCATAACCCACGGCCATCTCACTTTTGTTACCGGTGGTCAGCACCATGTAACCTTTTTTGTTGGAAATCGCCATCAGCAGCACACCCCGACAACGGGATTGCAGGTTTTCCTCGGTGGTATCACGACCACTGTCGGCAAACTCACTGCTCAGGGTATTCATAAAGGCATCAAACATCGGCTCAATGGGCATGATTTTATAGTCAACACCCAGAATATCCGCTTCTTCCTTTGCGTCCTGAAGGCTCATTTCCGAGGTGTAACGGTACGGCATCATAACCGCCTGAACCCGATCCGCCCCAAGGGCATCAACCGCAATAGCCAGAGTCAGGGCGGAATCGATTCCCCCGGAAAGCCCCAGCACAACGCCTTTAAAACCGTTCTTGTTCACATAATCTCGCACACCGGTAACCAGGGCTCTGTAAACCCGGCTGTGCAGATCGGGTAAAGGGACAATCTGTTTTTCTGCAAACTGCTCTTCTACAAACTGCTTTGCGTCACAGTCAAAACGAACCGGCGTCAGTGTTTCAGAAAAGTAATCGCCACAGGCCATTAGCCGACCATCGCCGTTCATGGCAAAGGAGCCACCGTCAAAGACCAGCTCGTCCTGACCTCCGAACAGGTTGACATACAACACCGGCAGACCGGTTTCCTGACAACGCTGGCGAATGGTTTCACGGCGAACGCTCTGCTTGTCCTTGTGGAATGGCGAAGCATTAAGACTCAGGATCAGGTCTGCCCCGGCTTCCCTGGCCTGCATGGCAGGTTCCTGGAACCAGAGGTCCTCACAGATGGTCAGTGCCAGTCGGGTGCCTTTACAGTCAAAAGTAGCTATTTGATGGCCCGGAACAAAATAGCGCTTTTCATCAAACACCTGATAATTCGGCAGGTGCTGCTTGGCATATCGAACCATCACCTGACCATCGCGCAGAACAACCGCCTGATTTTCCAGACCGTGGGCACCCATGCCCGGCACACCGATAACAATATCAATGCCCTTAACGGCGTTCAGTCGATGTAAAGCCTGTTCGGTGCGTAAAATCAGGCTGGGACGAAGAAGCAGGTCTTCAGGGGGGTAGCCACACAGGGTCAGTTCCGGAAACACCACCAGATCCGCCTGATGGGTGTCCCGTGCCTGTTCAGCGGCGTTAATCACCATAGAGGTATTGCCGTCGATGTCACCAACCTTGAGGTTGATCTGTGCCATCACGATATTGAGCATAGCTGCGGACATTGAAATGCCTAACGTCTGTAGTCTTTAATTCAGGGACGCTATTTTCAACGAATATGAGGGGGCTGTAAAACTGAAATTAAGAGTCAGGAAACCAAATCCATTTTGAGCTGTCATAACGTTTATGAATATAAAACCACCACATCAGGCTTTTAGTGCCAATCCAAAGACAACCGATATTTCTCCGCAAGGCCGTGGACGAGGCCGTGGACGAGGCCGTGGTGGATCATTAACAGGAACCGTTCAGGAAGCCGTTGGAAAAATCACCCCCCCACCATGTCACTCACCAGAATCAGATATGACATGTGCAAGTGCAAGTGCAAGAAGAGTTACTCCCACTGGAACAGATAAATTAAACCCTTCTGCTGACAGTGTTCACCGGGAAGTAAGACGCCGTTTGGATAATGGTTACAAATTCATCAAACAACAAAAATGGAATGAGGCAGTTAAAGAATTTAAAGCGATCAAGGGAGCTAACCCTCAGCAGGAAATTCAGAAAATATCAGGCCATGCTCGTGCCCTTAATAAACTCGGGCAATTTAAAGCCGCTTTGAATTTGCTTGATCAATTACCCGACTCCGACGATAAAAGCATCGACAATAGAAGCATCATGGTGTCGAAAGCCACTGCTTTTGAGGGTCTAAAACGATACGAAGAGGCCGAAGTCCAGCTGCTGGCTCTCTTCGAGCAGGAGGGAGGGATTAACAAAAGGGACATCAAACCTTGTAACAAGCATGATACGAACCTGGCACTGGTTCGTCTCTGGGAGCTAATGGGTAAGTACGATAAGGCAGAAGCCCTGCTGCTGGCCACCTTCAGCCAAGAGTCCGGGGATTACGAAAAGGGCATACCTTGTAACAACCATTATACGAACCTGGCACTGGCTCGTTTCTTGCAAATAACGCGCAGGTACGATGAGGCAGAAGCCCTGCTGCTGGCCACCTTCAGTCAAGAGTCCGGGGATTACAGAAAAGGCATACTTTGTAAATACCATGATACGAACCTGGCACTGGCTCGTCTCTTGCAAATAACGCGCAGGTACGATGAGGCAGAAGTCCTGCTGCTGGCCACCTTCAGTCAAGAGTCCGGGGATTACGACAAGGGCATACCTTGTAAAAACCATGATACGAACCTGGCACTGGCTCGTCTCTGGGAGCTAATGGGCAGGTACGATGAGGCAGAAGCCCTGCTGCTGGCCACCTTCAGGCAGGAGTCCGGGGATTTGAAAAAAGGCAAACCTTGTAACAACCATCAGACGAACCTTGCACTGGTTTATCTCTGGGAGCTAATGGACAAGTACGATGAGGCAGAAGCCCTGCTGCTGGCCACCTTCAGACAGGAGTCCGGGGATTTGAAAAAAGGCAAACCTTGTAACAACCATGATACGAACCTGGCACTGGTTCGTCTCTGGGAGCTAATGGACAGGCCCGATGAGGCAAAAGCCCTGCTGCTGGCCACCTTCAGGCAGGAGTCCGGGGATTTGAAAAAAGGCAAACCTTGTAACAACCATGATACGAACCTGGTACTGGCTTACAACTGGGCAAGAGAGGGTAAACTTGTTCGCGCTAGAAACCTGATAACAAAAGACCTTGACACTAAATTTTTGACAAAGGATCAAAAAAACAGTTGCAAGCTGGCACTAGCCATTTCATACACCGGTACTGAAGAATTTAATGCTCATATCGAAAATGTTACTTTGTCTGTCGACAAGGAGCATGCTCAGTCAATCCACAACCTGTGTTTTTTCATGAAATGGGGACTGGGCGAAAGCCAGAAGGAAGGCGGTTCCCCATATCTGAAGGAGGCTTTAACCCATGTGGAAAACGCACTTTCGTGTATAGTCTCTAATGAGAAGAAAGCTCAGTTATTGTCACAAAAGGCTCATGTGATAAGGTTTCTGGAACCAGGCAAGAAGCAGTGGAAGGAGCTGTTCGAAGAGGCCGCCCGGTTGGATCCGTCAAGAAATTTGAAAGATAAAATGGAACCATGGCGGCAAAATGAGAATAAGCTGCTGACAAAGTTGGGAATAAAGTAATCACTCATCAAAATTATAATTCATGGTCTCCACCGGCAGCCCCTGCAGGAAATCACCCTGAATGAAGTCAACACCACTGTGCCATAAAGGAGCCATCTCGATAGCACTTTCTACAGTCTTTAATTCAGGGACGCTATTTTCAACGAATATGAGGGGGCTGTAAAACTGAAATTAAGAGTCAGGAAACCAAATCCATTTTGAGCTGTCACAACGTTTATGAATATAAAACCACCACATCAGGCTTTTAATGCCGATTCAAAGACAACCGATATTTCTCCGCAAGGCCGTGGACGAGGCCGTGGTGGATCATTAATAAGAACCGTTCAGGAAACCGTTAGAAAAATCACCCCCCCTCCATGTCACTCACCAGATACGCCATGTGTAAACTATTGGAAAAATATGATCGGGATGGGTTGTCACTCACCAGAATCAGATATGACATGTGTAAGTGCAAGAAAAGTTACTCCCACTGGAACAGATAAATTAAACCCTTCTGCTAACAGTGTTCACCGGGAAGTAAAACGCCGTTTGGATAATGGTTACAAATTCATCAAGCAAAAAAAATGGAATGAGGCAGTTAAAGAATTTAAAGCGATCAGGGGAGCTACCCCTGAGCAGGAGATTAGAAAAATATCAAGCCATGCTCGTGCCCTTAATAAACTCAGGCAATTTAAAGCCGCTTTGAATTTGCTTGATCAATTACCCGACTCCGACGATAAAAGCATCGACAGTAGAAGCATCATAGTGTCGAAAGCCATTGCTTTTGAGGGTCTAAAACGATACGAAGAGGCCGAAGTCCAGCTGCTGGCTCTCTTCGAGCAGGAGGAAGGTATTAACAAAAGCGACATCATACCTTGTAACAACCATTATACGAACCTGGCACTGGCTCGCCTCTGGCAGCTAATGGGCAAGTACGATGAGGCAGAAGCCCTGCTGCTGGCCACCTTCAGTCAAGAGTCCGGTAATTACGAAATGGGCATACCTTGTGACAACCATTATACGAACCTGGCGCTGGCTCGCTTTTTGCAGCTAAGGGGCAAGTACAAGGAGGCAGAAGCCCTGCTGCTGGCCACCTTCAGTCAAGAGTCCGGGGATTACGACAAGGGCATACCTTGTAAAAACCATGATACGAACCTGGCACTGGCTCGTCTCTGGCAGCTAATGGGCAAGTACGATGAGGCAGAAGCCTTGCTGCTGGCCACCTTCAGTCAAGAGTCCGGGGATTACGACAAGGGCATACCTTGTAAAAACCATGATACGAACCTGGCACTGGCTCGCCTCTGGGAGCTAATGGGCAACTACGATGAGGCAGAAGCCCTGCTGCTGGCCACCTTCAGTCAAGAGTCCGGTAATTACGAAATGGGCATACCTTGTGACAACCATGAGACGAACCTGGCACTGGTTCGTCTCTGGGAGCTAATGGGCAAGTACGATGAGGCAGAAGCCCTGCTGCTGGCCACCTTCAGTCAAGAGTCCGGTAATTACGAAATGGGCATACCTTGTGACAACGATGAGACGAACCTGGCACTGGCTCGTCTCTGGGAGCTAATGGGCAAGTACGATGAGGCAGAAGCCCTGCTGCTGGCCACCTTCAGGCAGGAGTCCGGGGATTTCAAAAGGGGCAAACCTTGTAACAACCATAAGACGAATCAGGCACTGGCTTGTCTCTGGCTGCTAATGGGCAAGTACGATGAGGCAGAAGCCCTGCTGCTGGCCACCTTCAGGCAGCAGTCCGGGGATGTCAAAAAGGGCAAACCTTGTAAAAACCATGATACGAATCTGACAATGGCTCGTCTCCTGGAGAAGCGGGACAGGTGCGATGATGCAGAAACCCTGCTGCTGGCCACCTTCAGGCAAGAGTCCGGGGATTTGAAAAAAGACAAACCCTGTAACAACCATGATACGAATCTGGCACTGGCTCGTCTCTGGCAGCTAATGGGCAAGAACAAGGAGGCAGAAGCCCTGCTGCTGGCCACCTTCAGGCAGGAGTCCGGGGATTTGAAAAAGAACAAACCCTGTAACAACCATGATACGAATCTGGCACTGGCTCGTCACTGGCAGCTAATGGGCAAGAACAAGGAGGCAGAAGCCCTGCTGCTGGCCACCTTCAGGCAGGAGTCCGGGGATTTGAAAAAAGGCAGACCTTGTAACAACCATGATACGAACCTGGCACTGGCTTACAACTGGGCAAGAGAGGGTAAACTTATTCACACTAGAAAACTGATAACAAAAGCCCTTGATACTAAATTTTTGACAAAGGATCAAAAATACAGTTACAAGCTGACACTAGCCATTTCATACACCGGCACTGAAGAATTTGATGCTTATATCGAAAATGTTACTTTGTCTGTCGATAAGGAGCATGCTCAGTCAATTCATAGCCTGAAACTTTTCATAAACCAGGGACTGGACGAAAGCCAGAAGGAAGACGGTTACCCATATCTGAAGGAGGCTTTAACCCATGTGGAAAACGCACTTTCGTGTACAATCTCTAATGAGAAGAAAGCTCAGTTATTGTCACAAAAGGCTCATGTTATAAGGTTTCTGGAACCAGGCAAGAGGAGGTGGAAGAAGCTCTTCGAAGAGGCCGCCCGGTTGGATCCGTCAAGAAATTTGAAAGATAAAATGGAACCATGGCGGAAAGATGAGAATAAGCTGCTGACAAAGTTGGGAATAAAGTAATCACTCATCAAAATTATAATTCATGGTCTCCACCGGCCCCTGCAGGAAATCACCCTGAATGAAGTCAACACCACTGTGCCATAAAGGAGCCATCTCGACAGCGCTTTCTACATTGGGGACAATGATCTGCCTGCCACTATCAGACAACTGCTTAACCATCGCCTTCAGCTCTTCCCCTTTGCTTTCATTAGTCAACTCCTTGGTAAAGGAAGCATCCACCTTAACAAAATCGAGATTCAGGGCGGCAATGGTTTCCACTGGATTAAGACTGCAACCAAATTCACTGACCGATGTGCCACAGCCCATAGCCCTGACCGCCTTGAAGAAATCCGGCATCTGTTTACTGAATCGAACCACATTCTGCTCACTCAACTCAACAACCAGTGCCTGAGGTTTTATTCCAGACGCTTTCAGCGCTACTCCCATCCAGGGCAGAAACTCCTTGTCGCCTATCACATTGCCACCAAGATGGACGAACATTCTGGTTTTCGTCTTGTCGATATCATTATTCATCAGGTCTTTGCCTGCCTGAATAACCTGCCACCGGTCGACCTTTCCCCACAGGCTGTTTTTATCGAGCTTGGAACGAAAATTAACAGCGTCATGCTCACGACCACGGGCATCCATCATGCGCAACATAACCTCATAATGCCCATACTCAGAACCTTTCAGGCTGATCACCGGCTGATAAAACAGTTTCAGGTTGTCATGCTGCATAGCCTGACTCACCATACCCGCCAGATGTTTTTCCACCGAACTGACCACATTTATCTTGCGCTTCTGGTAAAAACACAACTGGCCACCACCTTGCCGATGTGCTTCAGCACAGGCATGGCGAGCCCTGACCAACAGGGTTTTAGCGTCGCTGTTGGCGTCAGTAAGCTGAATCGACCCCAGGCTGAGTTTGACGGGCAGCTTATTCTTGCCAACCGTTACCGGGGTTTCAGACACTTCTTCCAGTAGTTGATCAGCAATGGTCTGAACAGCACTCTTATCCGCTGCCTTGATCAGCACCATAAACTGACCCCCGCCCCAGCTCGATGCCTTGTGCTCGATAAGACTCATGCCAAGCCTTTTGGCAACCTCCATCAGCAGTGGCTGACTAACCCTTTTCCCACCTTTGGCGTGTACGGCTTTCAGGGTGTCGAGCGAAACACAAACCAGGGCAAACTTTTCTTTGCCTGAAATGACTCGCTGAATGGCAACATCCAAATGCTCCTGAAATTGCTTTTTATCGTATAGCCTGGTGTCGCTGTCCGGTTTTGAGACCCTGGCTTCTTCAGTGTCCGCCATGGAGTTTTGCTGCACTTCCTGCAGACGAACCAGAAGGCTCAGGGTGAAATGTCCTTCAAAAGAGGTCGGCGTTACCATAGCCCTTACCGGTACATCGCCTTCCTCAGACCTCAGTGAACACTGAATCGCCGCCAGTGCCTGCCCGCTGTCTTCAATACTGGCCAGAAACTCATCAACATCGTTCTGATCTGACGAGGCCACCAGCTCTTTAAATACAGTCCCCTTCAGAGATTCATTCTCATCCCGCCCCAACAAGACATTAAATGCCGGGTTAGCGTAGCGAATTATGCCTTCACCCACATAAACGATGGCATCAACCTGATCATTCAGGAGGTTTCTGCGCTGTTTCTCAGATTCATTCAATGCCACACTCATGCGGCGGTAATTTCGGCGGGTGTTAAGGTCGGCAATTTCACGTTTTGCGGTGATCAACAGTAACTCATCCCCCTGTTGAGGAATAACACAGCGAACGCCCTGTTTAATCAGCGCCAGGATTTCTTCATCTTCCAGGCGGTCGCTGAGAACCACAACCGGAACATCATGTCCCTGCTGATCAATTCGTTCAATAATGCTATTGATCGTTATGCCCTCAGGCATATCCTGTTCGGAAATCAGCAACAGGTCCCACTTCTGTCGACCTGATAAGGCTTCATCCAGACTGTCCATGGAGACAATATGATGGGCGCGGGTGGAGTGTCCTGCATCACGAAATACATTAAGAACCGCTTCAGCTTCTTCGGCAAGGGCATCGACAATCAAAAGCCGAATAGTTTCTTTGTTATGATTTGTCATTAATAAACCCGGAGTCAGGCTTTTGATTTAATCCATTTCATCAGGATTATTTTATTAATTTAGCAATGACTTGCTCCTCCGATCCTTTGATTGTCAAAAAAACACCATAATACTTATTATTTGGATAACCGCTTCAAAAAAATACAGAATATTGGTTTGCCCTCCACCGGATAAAGTTTTTATCTAGAATCGAATTAGTAGTAATAAAATCAGCTCTGATTAGCAGTTCGGAAAGAGAGTTTTAAATTCTAACTTATTGAGCCCTCTGCATTCATCATGAAGCACCTTGCTGCCAGTGGTCTGACATTAATAGAACTAATGATAACCCTGTTCATAGGCAGCATCATTCTGTCCGCTTCTATTTCTCAAATTGGTGTAATTGCCAGCAGAATTCAGTTTGACTCTATCCAGCAAAGTCTGATTTCCGGTCTGCTGTTCGCCCGGGCTGAGGCAATAGAAAACGGTGGTCTGGTGGCGGCCTGCGCATCAACAACCATTACGAGTTCTTCTGTCAGCTGTTCTGCAACCAGTGATAACTGGTCTTCAGGGTGGATTATTTTTATTGACAGAAACAATAACGGCATCTTTGATCCGGCTTTTGACAAAAGCCCCTTAGCACCGGCGCGCGCAGCAACAGACGATGAAATGTTAATGATGAGGCATCTTGAATCCAATGCCCGTATTACCTGGGAAAGAGACAATACGATTAGCTTCCTGGCCAATGGCGCAACGACCGCAACGAATGTCGGGGCATTCAGCCTCTGCGATGCCAATGGCAATGCCGACCTTGCCAGAGGTATCAATATAAACCTGTCCGGAAGAGTGCGCCCCACCGACACGGTATCCTGCCCATGATAAAAAATCATTCATCCACTTCATTAAAAAACCGGTCACAAAATGGTATTACCCTGATTGAAGTCCTTATCGCCAATATCATCCTTGCTGCAGGATTGCTCGGTGCTGCCGCCCTGCAAAATCAAACCCTGCAGTTTAACAACCAGGCGAGACTTAACACGCTCGCTAATATGCTGGCCTACGATATGATGAGCCGAATCATTGCCAATAATGAATTCTCAACAACGGGAACAGGTTATTCTGCTCCGGCAGCCAGTATTCCGACAACCTATCCGGACGCTTGCGAAACATCCTCCTGCAATCCAACCCAACTGGCCAACTATGACATTAACCAGTGGAAATTTCTGGTCAGGCAATACCTGCCAGATGGCGATGGAACCATTGCTTTTACCACCACAACCGGAAACCGGGAATACACCATTACCATTTCCTTTAACGACAGCCGGGGACGGGATACCGACCAGCAAGTTATTCTCAGAGGGACATTGTGATGGCGAAACCAGGTCAGCATGGACTTAGCCTGATTGAAGTACTGATATCAACGCTGATGAGCATGGTTATCATTACCGCCGTCACCAGTGTGTTTTTGTCCAATAACCAGAGTAACCTTCTGAACCGGCAACTCGGGCTAATGCAGGAGTCCGCAAGATTTGCCATCAATGAAATATCAAGGGATCTTTCACTGGCTGGCTACACAGGCTGCATCAATCAGGCAGCAATCGGGAACGCTCTGGAAGGCACCATGACAATCTTTGACTGGTTAGCCAATGAGCATAAAGTTCAGGGACTGACAGCAGCTGCCGCAACGACAACCATTGACAGTGCTTCCTTAAGTGAAAGCCTGACTATTTTCAAGCTTAATCCTGAACTGACCTTTGAGGTGACCGGCCATAACCTCAGTTCAAACTCTCTGACACTGGACACAGATGTCAGTGCCCTGCTGGCCACCGAACAACCGGTGGGCCTGATTCGGCAGGATTGCTCACAGGTTGCCCTTATCAGCTTATCGTCTGTTGGTACGACAACCGTCAGCTATGCAACAGGCAGTGGAACAGAACTCCAGAACTGTACAACACAATTAAAGGGTGACTTTCGCTGTTACGACGCGTCAACCCCAACAGGCAATACCTCCTTTAATCCCGGCTTCATCAGCCCTGTAGACTCTGTCGTTTATTATATTCGCCTGGAAAACGGCCTTCCGACTCTCGTACGCAAAGACATACAAGACAGGAACGGCATCCCGGTAGTCGACGGCGTTGAAGATATGCGTATTTATTATGGTCTGGATACAAACGGCGATGGTGCAGCCAATCAGTACATAAATGCCAGAGACCGGGCTTACAGGCACCTGGACTGGCATGAGGTGACTTCGGCAAGGATTCACATACTGGCACGCAGTGAAAATCCTGTCGTTCCAACAGACATAGCGCCTGTTGATTATTTCTTTGACGGAGCAACCATCACTCCCCCCCCTGCAGCATCGGGAGAACCTGACCGGTTCCTCCGGAGAGAATTCACCATGACCGTTGCACTGAGGAATTAGTGATGCACAGACGGACGGCAAGACAAAACGGAGCCGCTCTGCTTTACACCGTCGTTTTTATGGGACTTATGGCCTTTGCTGGTTTAATCACCATGCAATCTTCAATGCTGGCCCAAAAAATGTCTGCCAGTTACCGCAACAGCCAGATCGCAGAGGTTGCTGCAGAAGCGGCTTTACTGGAGGCTGAGCGCTGCATTCTGAACCAGACCTTATGCAGCGACATTGCCCGGTTTAACAACAGCTGCACCAACGGACTCTGCTTTACCGGCACGAGCGCCAATAACATCATTACCTGCCGGGCTGGTAATGACCAACCCTGGCAGGACAGCACCCTGTGGGGTGACACGACACGAACCATTGCATCAGCCAGTGCGTCAGCAGGAACCAGCGCTCGCTATATCATCGAATTTATCTGCTACATGCCAAGGGTACTCACTGGCACTGAACCCAATCCTGCCAACCCCGTGGACTGGTCAAGAGTTTATCGCATAACGGCTCTGTCAACGCTGGATGATGCAAATACCCACGTTATGCTACAAAGTACTTTCAAAAGGTGAGGAACTGTGAATAGAAAAAAGGCCGCCGGTTTCACACTGATTGAGCTTATGATAGTCGTCGCTATCATTGGCATTCTGTTAGCAGTAGCCACTCCTTCATACCAGCGGTATGTTACTGAAACCCGGCGCTCTGATGCTCATGTGGCCCTTACGTCAGCAGCTACTCAGCAGGAACGTTTTTACACGTATAATAGCGCCTATACAATGGACACGGATGACCTCGGCGGCAGTACGTCTCCGGAAGGGTTCTACACAATCAGCGTTTCAACCCCGGAAGGGACACCTCCTCCAGCCTCTCCCCAGCAATTCACACTGAGAGCAGAGCCCGCCTCAGGCAGCCCTTTGACAGAAGATTTCGACTGTCAGGCTATGACGGTGAACCACCTTGGCGTCAGGGAGAGCTTTGATGGCGACGGCAATGCCTCATCCGACTGCTGGTAGCCTTGAGTTTTTGCGGATAGAATAACGGATAAAATAATACCAAAGTTTCAAACCGCTAATCAGGCAGGGACGCTCCATGAACAGATTGTCTGGAATAGTACTATTCATTATCTGCTTTTGTTATTCAGGTCAGCATACTCTTTTAGCCTCCTCGTCCCATTACACTTTTGGTCCTATTCAGGGTAGCTCCAGAGGCATTCCCCAACTAATGCTGGCCCTGTCGTTTGATCATGAGCTGTTCAAAAAAGTTTATGACGACTACACCGATATTGACGGCGACGGTATCATGGATGTGACGTACATGGACACTTTTGAGTACAGCGGTTACTTTGAACCTGACTGGTGCTATTCACACAGTCTCGGGCGCTTTCGTCCTGTTGCACAGGCAACCGGAACCAACGGCCATAGCTGCAACGGCACCACATGGAGCGGGAACTTCATGAACTGGGGCACCATGAGCCGCATTGACCTGTTGCGTAAACTGATATACGGCGGGATGCGTTCAACGGACACGGCAAGCCTGACCGTTCTGGAACGGGCTGAAATCCCTAATGACTGGCACGCTTTTAATAAAGTTTACGAGCCACAGGCAGGCGATCCTTCACTGAGTGATCTGACACCTTATACCGGTACAGCTATTGCCATGTGCAATGCCACAATCACATCTATGGGTACACCTTTTGTCAGGATTCGCCTGACTTCATCTACAGATCCCTACCAGACTGATACTGCCTGGATCGACACCGTGGATGAATGGGCCGGCAGCGGTAATTTAACCTGCGCCAATCCTATCCTGACACAACTGGAGATGCGAATTGAGGTTTGTCACAGTGCCTCCACGAGCAACGACTGCCTGAATTACGGGAGCAGCAGAAAACCAATAGGGCTTATACAAAGACGACAGGACGATGTACATTTTGGATTGATCACCGGTAGCTTCGACGCCAACATTAGCGGTGGTGTTGTCAGAAAAAATATTGGTTCAGCCGCAGATGAAATTAACCAGTCAACGGGCCAGTTCATTCTAAATAACGGGATAGTGGCCAATATTGACCTCCTCAGGATCGCAGAGTATCCCTATGCCCGTGGTTTTATGAACTGTGGAGGAAGCGGTCCTTCGGGATGCACCCCGGTTTGGAGCGCTCAGGGTTTATCCTTTCGCTGTCGTACGGAGCCACTGCCGTGCCGTGACTGGGGCAACCCTATTTCTGAGATTTACCTGGAAGCACTTCGTTATTTTAGCGGACAGTCAACGGCATCATCCGAATACTCAACCGGCACTGACCTCGGACTGTCCAAACCTGCCTGGCAAGATCCGCTTTCCGTCAGTAACGCCTGCTCCAACTGCTCGATCTTACTATTATCGACAGGACAGAGTTCCTACGACCACGATAACTATAACAACCTCACCGATGTTATCAGTGGCGGATTAACGCAACTACAAACCCTGACCGACCAGATAGGAACTCTGGAGCCTGATTTAAGTTTTCCCGGTAACTACGTCATTGGTGAAGTAGAAGGCGTCAGTGGAGTAAGACAGTGTCTGCCCAGAACTCTCCCCCGTCTGAGCCTGGCTCGTGGCATCTGCCCGGAAGCACCACTGATGAAAGGCTCCTACTATTTATCAGGGCTCAGCCACTTTGCTTTTAACAATGACCTTCGGTCAGGTCTTTCAGGAAACCAAGCCGTCAACACCTATGTTGTCGAACTGGCTAAAAGCATACCAGCACTGAACTTTGCGGTACCCATTAATGGCGGACAGACCCGTACCGTGAGCCTCACCCCAATCTGTCAGGCATCAAACGGTATTTCTACCACCTACGAAAGCGAGTTTTTTCCCTGTAGTTTTCTTAAGATGCAAGTCAGGAATTTCACTGTTGACACCAACGGCGCGCTGACTTCCATCAGCTTCAGGATTCTCTGGCAGGATTTTCCCTGGGGAGGCGACGGGGACGCTGACGCCTCCGCAGTCTATACCGTTAACGTATCCAATAACAATTTTCAGGTCACAATCAGTGACGCTCTCTCAAGGGCAGCCTATTCAGTGCGTATCGGCTACTCCCTGACAGGCGTCAACGGTCACAACGGTCTGGTGACTGACGCAGAATACAATTCAGATTACATCGGCCTTTTATCTGGCTATGATGATGGTGACAACGAATCATCTATGATGATATTTCAGGGTACTTTACTTGACGGCTTTGTTAATGAGCCTTGTAGCAGTACATGGTGTAGCGTCTGGGTTACGCCTACAACCGTAACAAAAAACTTCACCCCTTCTGCCAACTTTTCAGAATCACTGCCTTCACCATTAATTCTGGCAGCCAAATACAGCAGTTTTAACGATCTTGACAATGACGGAACGCCCAACTTTGATGGCGACGGTGACGGCGTGCCAGACGATGACAGTCGTGAATGGGACAATGTTAACAATGTCTCGGGTGTACAGGTGCCTGACGGCATTCCCGATAACTATTTCTTTTCAGATAACCCGAACCGGTTGAACGAACAGTTAAATGAGCTGCTGGAAAATCTGGCTGGCACCGTCTCCTCATCATCAGCCCCTGTTGTCACAACTGATCCGGAAGGTAGCAGGTCGGTAGTACAGGCCCTGTTCAGTGCGGATGAAACCGTTAATAACCTGACTGTTTCCTGGGTTGGATGGCTTTACAGCTTATTCATTGACGAAAGAGGTCACCTGCGAGAAGACGCAAACAGCAACCGTACCCTTGATGACTACAGTGTCGACCCGGTGGTCACCCTGAACTTCAATGCCGCCTCAGGAAATACTGCTGTGCAACGCTGGAACAGCACAGACAACGGCATTACCCTGACCCCCAATGGCAACACCGTATCAATAGACGACCTTGACACACTATGGGATGCCAGAAACGAACTCTCTGACCTTAGCAACCTTCTTACCCAGCGAAGTTATGCCACTGCCACAGATAACGGGCGACACATCCTTACCTGGCTGGACGACAACAACAATTCAACCGTTGATACGGGGGAACTGCACGCTTTTACCAGCAGTCTGTTTTCCGGAGCGAGAGAAGGCTACCTGGGGAACCCGGCAGCAGGGGTCACGAGCCTGGTCAACTACATCCGGGGGCAAGAACAGACAGGTCTTCGTTCCCGCTCCGTTGACTTTGATAATGATGGAACCACTGAAGTCTGGCGATTAGGTGACATCATTAATTCAAGCCCTGTCAAAGTGGGGGCTCCCAGGGGGAGCTACACCGGGGGAGACACTTTTAACCCTTTGGATCAGACCTTTGAGCGGTTCAGGCAGCATTACGAAAACAGGCGTGAAGTGATCTATGTAGGGGCCAATGACGGGATGCTCCACGCCTTCAACGGAGGCTTCTGGAATGAAACCTCCAGCCGGTTTGACCTTACCTTCAGCGGCAGCGGTGCCGCATCGCACCCCCTTGGTGGGGAGCTTTGGGCCTATATTCCAATGAACCTTTTGCCTCACTTGCAATGGTTAACCGAAAACAACTACCCCCATGTGCCTTATATGGACGGGAAACTGCAGGTTTTCGATGCCAATGTTTTTCCTGATGACACAGACCACCCTGATGGGTGGGGAACCATTCTCGTTGCTGCCATGGGCATGGGGGGTGGCCCCATTGATGTGACGGTCAGTGGTTCCAGCCGTACAATGCGTTCATCCTATGTGGTTATGGATATTACCAATCCAGAAAACCCGCCTGTGCTTATGGCAGAAATTTCTGCCCCGAATCTCGGCTTTACCCTCACTCCCCCGGTACTGGTCAGGCAACGCAGGCCAGACAATAATGGCGACTTTGATACCCCCGCACAAAACGACTGGTATCTTGTGTTTGGCTCGGGCCCTATAGGTACAGGCGTTACCGGTACAGAACAGGCACTGGCTAATGGCACCAGTAACCAGAGTATGCGTGTATACGTTTACGACCTTGAAAGTAAAGACTTTGTAGCCCCGTTCAACCCCATGGCAACCAGCATTCCCAATGCTTATTCCGGCGAAATGGTTGTCGCAGACTGGGAGCAGGATGGTTACGATGACACTATTTACTTTGGCTCGGTACGAACCACTGGCAATCTGTCCGGAGAATTGCTCAGGCTGAACCTGTCCGGAACAACACCAGCAGGGTGGGGCCTGAGTACCTTAACCAATCCACAGCGCCCTGTTACCGCAGCCCCCCTGGTGCTTCGCAGTACCGACAACCATCGCTGGGTCTATACCGGAACAGGAAGAGACCTGGTCATCAACGACCGGAACAGTGGACAACAGGAATACTACTTCGGAGTCAAAGAACCCCGGTCTGGAAACGCGTTTACCGGTACTGAGGTCACTTTCAGTGACCTGACCGATACAACGGACGTTGATGTTCAGGCCAACGGCACTCTGGGCAGTACTTTTTCTGTGAGTCCGGGTGTAACGGCTGGCAACTTCAATGCACTGGCCACTGCAATCAACAATGGCTCTGGCTGGGTCAACCGGCTTGCAACCAATGGCACAATACCTGACAACAAAAGCGTCAGTTCGGGTACCAGCACACAGGGTCTGATATTTTTTGTGGAATACTCGCCACCAACAAACCAGTGCAGCATTGTGGATAGCAGCTTTTTGAATGGTGTATTTTTTCAGACAGGTACGGCCTTTCCTGCAGCGGAACGGCAGGTCTTCACGCAGGCAGGCTTCTCGGATACCGATATTTCGGTGAAAAGAATTTCTCTGGGTGCGGGTAAGTTTACCAAGCCACAACTGGCTACCACCCCGGAAGGTGACGTCAGAATTATTACACAGGGCGGGGCGGGTAATATCAGTGCGGTTGACCTGACTTTGCCTGTAGCGGATTCAGGCCGCCAGTCCTGGCGCAGAATACTGGACATCCCACTGGCTCCCTGAAAACACTCAGGAAGCCAGTGGCTGGCTATCAGGTTCTGTATTACTGACCCAGCCATGGAATTTCAAATATCTGTCGCCAGGAGGTACGACCAGACGATGAGAAGCCATAATGCAGGGTCTGCCGGTCGATACTGCCACCCGCTCCCTGGGTTACTGCTGACCGACGCCCTTCCTGCCCCTGATGAATCACCGGTGCTGAAGCATAACCAACGCCTAACAACACTTTACTCAGCGAAAGGTAGACATCCTCATCTTCACTGTAATCAACGTAGCCAATCACATTATTGGGCGTAGCCGTACCTGTCTGGTAATGAACAGCGTGCAGATAACTCCGACCATCAGCACGACAACTGTTCAGGGATGGATGGTACTCGGTAAAGAGCAGCATTGAGAATAAACGACTGGAAGTGGAAACATTTCTTCCTGCCGGGTTTTGCCCATCGTAATTCAGTCGTATACGCCAGCCAGATTTAGACTGCATAACAGACCGGAGTTCGTCAAAATGACTAATCGGAGTATCATCCACCTTAAACGAAGTTCCAGCCAGGTTCCCATTCGATAAAACGCCTGCGTCGGTAGTGTCAATGACATTTGTTAAGTTAACCGTGCTGTAGTTTAAAGCCCGACTGCTGCTCAGCGGCTCTTTGAATCCATAATACCATTGCTGTCCTGAACTGCTGTTATCACTGTAAGTGAGTAGCCGCCCGGTACCTGCATAAACCCAGTAACTATCCGAGTCTTTTGTGGTGAAGGGGGCGGCGGTGATGGGCTGCCCGTTATCTGCCAGAACAGACAACTGCGACCGGGCAATCTCTTCGCCTATCTGTAGCCTCAACAACTTGCCGCCCAATTCTCCACCCAGCTCTCCACCTAAGTCGGCTGCGCTGGTTTCCACACTGCCAAAGTAAACGACATCATCTTTATAATCACCATTCCAGTCCACAACCGTCAGGTCTCCGGCATAGCTTGCGGGAAAACCGGAAACCAGAGGATCCAGACCGGAAACAAACGACCGGTTTTTCAGGTCATAGGCAAAAACCCGCAGATTCTGATCACTCTTACCGGCGTTAATGGCCTCTCTGATTCCAGTTTCCCCTTCCCCATGGGGGCCTGAGGCAAAAACCAGATACCACTCATTGGTCAGCACGTCTTTGCCCCAGTCAACCTCACCACTACTGTTTGTATCCGGAATACGACGCTTAACCACTACCGGCTTAGAAGTGGTCAGACCCAGCTCAGGATGGCTGATTTCAGCAATGAGCTTTGGAGGCTGTTCAGGGTTAGTGATATCCAGCACGACAAAAGCCGAACGCATGGTACGAGTGGTTCCACTCACATCCGTGTCAATGGCTCCACCACCCAGACGCATTCCCACCACCAGCAGTGTTCCCCAACCTCCGGGATAGTTGCTGTCCGCAGCGTTGAAAATATTGGCATCAAACGTCAGTGGTTCACCGTCCATGTAATAGACATGAGGATAATCCTGTTCCTGCAACCATCTGAGGTGTGGCAAAAGGTTCATAGGGGTATAGGCCCAGAGTTCGGAGCCTAATGGATGATGGGTTTCACTGTGAGTGCCGGTCGTGTTATAGGCATACTGGCTCTCATCCCAGAATCCGCCATTAAAGGCGTGAAGCATGCCATCGTTGGCACCGGCATACAGTACATGGCGACGATTCAGATAGTGTGCACGGAAAGCCTGATAGGTGGTATCGCTGTATAGAGCGTCATAGCGTGAGCCGGGAGCCGCCACCAGCTGTGGCGTAGAATGAACAATATCGCCCAGACGCCACACTTCGTCTATCCCGTCACCGTTGTAATCAATAGTTCGTGAACGGGTGCCATTGATCTCTTCCCCTCTGACATAATTAACCACTGTCGCTACTTCGGCGGCAGAAACGCCCAGATAGCCCTGCCTGCCGGAAAAACTGGATGCTGTAAAGGGTAAAGACTCGTCATCATCCACCACCCCATCATTATCATCATCCAGCCAGGTGAAAATATAGCGCCCGCTATCCGCTGTTGAATCATAATGGCGCTGAGTAATAACGTCCTGAACCTGAGCAAGTTGATCCCTGGCGTCCCAGATGGTTTTCAAAGAGGACAACGACTGCAAAGCCCCCGAAACGGTTTGGGTCTTTCCCTCGTCATCCGTGGAATACCTTTGCAGCATGGTCTGGTTGGCGTTAGGGTCAAACTTGAGTTCAACGATATAATCCGTTGCATAATCATCGAGCTTGTCATTACCGTTACTGTCTTCACGGAGTAATCCTTTACTATCAACGAACAGGCTATGCAGCAGCCCTCCCCAGGTAATGGTACGGCCATTATATTCCTGAGTTGGCTGAAACAGCGCCTGATACAGCACTCCGGTTCCCGTATGACTGTTGGATAGCAGTGCCGTGTTGGTGGCAGACGACACTCGACTGGCAATATCCTGTAATACCTGCCCCAACTGGGCTTCCAGCAAAGCAGGATTGCGGGCAAAGAAATAGTTGTCTGGCAATCCATCAGCCCCTGCCGAACCTGTCGTATTATTGCGAGTATCCCATTCACGGCTGTCTCCGGAGCTGTTAGCAGGGCTGCCATCGCCATCCATATCCAGAAAACCGCCATATTTAGCCGCAAGAAACAGGGGTTTGGGCAACACCCCCGCAGCGCCATTATTGGCTACATAGTTATTCGCTTTAAAACCGGATGATCCCTTGTAAACAAAATCACTCTGTAAACCATCATCGTAAGTTCCGGTCACGGTATAACTGAAGCGCAGGTTCAATCCGGCAAAAACCCCATCCACCTGAACCGCAATACGCAGTTCATTATCAAGAAAGCCTGTGGTTTTCAAAGTGGAGTCGGCGGTTATGTTGCACTGGTTGCCAACGCAATACTTGATCCGGGAAGAAGCGTCATAGTCAAAGTCATTGCCCCAGAGCGAATCTTCCCAGGTAAGCAGCAGGCTGCCTTCTACCGAGTTGCCCTGACCATCAAGCACCGAGTCTTCTACCACCACATCCGTCAGCGTACAGTCACTGCCACTGCCATAAAAGTTGGTGCCAGAGCCAAAATTGGAGCTGGTGTGACAGACCGGTTGAAAGGTGACTGGGTTGCCGCCTGCATTCAAGGTAAAACCGGGCATACTGTCGGCCAGCTGAATCGCATAGGTTTTAACGCTTTGCACGCCTTCAAGCTCACTGCGCAGATCCGTCTGATTGCCATAAAATGCCAGACCTGATACATGATAACTGCCTTCCAGTTGTGGCAGCTCCGGGCAAAGCCCCCGGGCTTCTGACAGCCCGCTCAGGTATTTTGCCGTACATTGTCGTGTACTTCCGTTGCCGCCGACCAGATACTCTCCAGCGAAGCTGCCACCATACTCATAATTCCCAACCTCATCGGTTTTACTGTCGACAGAAGCGACACCCGACAACCCAGGCAACTCTGCACTACTGGCCAGCTCATCAGCGTCAAAGGAGTTCAAACCAGTCGATAACAGAATAATGGAACAGTTGGCGCAGGCATTGGCAGCAGATAACGGATTCAACCAGGTTTCAGTGGTAAGGTTGCTAACAAAGGCGTTATCGGAGCTGGTGTTGAATGCCGGAGTCGGCGCTGATCGCCCGGCAAAGTACCTTAAGGCCTCAAGGTACATTTCCGCTATCGGGTTGCCCCAGTTGCTGCAATGACGGTTAGAGCTGGTTGAACGCCCTGACTTGAAAGTACTAACGGATATTCCGTAGGTGCTGCAATCGGTGTATTTATTCTGGCTGTAGCTGTATTTAGCGATCCGGAAGGTGTTGATGTGGTGGATAATGCCTTTAACAGATGGGTTAAACGTACCGTCCGTTAAATGAATTTCATTGTCACTGGCATTGGCGTTCCCGCCAATTTTAGAAATATTTCGCCGTAGAAGGCCGCCGGAAATATTTCTGTCATAGCTGCCACTCATCAGCCCAAAACGAATACTGCCGTCTTCTCCATAGCGTTGCAGTAAGCCTGTCGGCTTATACTGATTCGAACCATACTCCCTGCAACGGCTTGAAACGCTGTCTTTACCACTGACACAGGCATTCACCCTAACGGTCAGTTCATCCATTTTGTAATAGGTTGACGGACTGTTCGCTGCTCCCCACTGACATTGTTTCACTTCCGTGGAGGCCCAGCGATTCCAGGCACCACTGGCAATCCGCACCCTGGGTTCTCCATTTTCAGAGGTGGCAAGATTACACAGACTGACTGTGTTGGAATAGGGCGTCAGTTTGCCGATATCTGATCCGCTGTAAACCTTAACAAACGAATGAATATCACGGGGCAGGTAGGCTCGTTCCAGAACCGTTGCGGAACTGGTATCCGTTGATCGCTTGCCGCCAAATAGTACACGACGAAGAATGTCTATCCTCGACATCGTTGCCCAGTTCAGAAAATTACCACTCCAGTGGGAAGCCGATCCTTCACAGTAATGCTTATTGTCTCCTGTTGCCTGAAGCTCAGGCTCAAAGCGACCTGATGATGTGTTGTAGCTATAACACCAGCCACTTAAAAAATACCCAAGATAATCAAACTGGTCGTTATAGGTGGTATCCAGCTGACCATCGGCATCCAGATCGGAGTAATCCGGATAAGCTTTCTTAAAAAGCTCATGATCCACAGACATCACCAGCATCACCAGTGGTTCAGAACTTTTACTCAATAGCGGTGGAACGGAGGAATATAACTGCGATGTGGGCTCAGCCTGTGTGGGTGAAAGCGTTACACATCCCAGCGTTCCCAGTACAAACATCGCCGTGTATCGCTTCAGAAACTGAATCATCGCAGCACTCCTTTTCTGCGTTGAAAATAACTTTTGTTCTTAACGGTTCTTTTTGTAGGTGGTCTGCAACATCACCCTGGCATCACCGGAACCCCCGGTCGCCAATACCGTAATGCGGTAAAACTCAGCCCAGTTATCATAAACCGTCGGATCAGCGTCTGGCCCGTCAATCTCTCTGGGCAGGTAGCAGCGAAACTCAACAATATACTTTGCCTGTGTCGCTACCCCATTCAACACGACAGTTGTTGTTCGATAGCGCCCGGTATTACTCCAGAGTGCCTGCTCTTCCCAGGGAGAGGAAACCGTGGCAGAACAGGTTCCGGGTTCAGCGTGAGCAGTACCATCAAAGCACAACCCATTGTCACAATTCGCTGAGAAGTCTGAACTGTTTAACAACGTATTGGCCACGTAAGACTCAGCCTCCAGCACGCCGACTTCAGCCGAGTGAAAAGCCAGCTGTTCGTTACGGTAATTACCGGTCATTTTTTCTTCAAGGCTGGTGACACGGATGGACGCCATTCCAGCGACGGTCAGAATCAACAGTAAGACCAGGCTGACCAGTAAAACACTGCCCTGCTCTTTTTCTGACTGAATCATGGTTGCACCCTGTTTCTCAGCTCAACCGTCATAACAAAGTTACGGCGTATATAGTGATCGGTTGGTGTTATTCGCGCCCCTGCAAAAAAATACGGTTGTGGATTTTCGGCCACTTCCGTCAAGCTTCGGACTAACAACTCCACACGAACACTGACCACATTCGTCCAGTCATTGCTGAACAGGCCGATGGAATCAGCCGTGCGATACTGATCCGGAGTGCGGTTTCCATCCGAGTCATAGCCATACAAAAACGAAAGCCCTTCAATGCCTTCCAGCAAAGGTTCAGCATTGCGGGCATTGCCTGACGTATATTCGCCAGCCATTTTGCGATAGAGATTGGGCTGGCCATTATTGGTGCGAAGGTAATAAGCTACCGAGGTGACAGGAAACAGTATTGATTGGTTATGACTGTAGGGCTCAGCACTGGCGGCACTGTCCATACAGTTAAAATGCCCCTTCAGCTGTGAAGTACAGTTATACAGTGTACCGGACAAACCTGCTGCGTGTGATACCGATGATCCGGTGGTGCCATCTGCGGCTTTGAAAACCGATACCTGATCACACCCCGGTGACACCAGCGCCAGTATATCGCCCTGATCAAAACCATGACTGGTCACATTCAACAGGGCAGAAGACGACGTATGACTATTAACCGGTTGTCCTTGTTCAGCATCGATTTTATGAATAACAATCGCTTCTGAAATAGCAGAACTGTCGATACGGCTTTTGTTTGCCGTGGAAAGGCCCAGAATGCCTTTATCAAAATGGGTCATCCACTCCCGGTTATCCGTGGTGGTATAAACGACATTGGCCAGTGGCGTTTCCCCCGGGCAACCGGTATAACCCGCCATGCGAATATCTCGTGCCAGTAAATCCATGGCAAAGCGTGCATTTTCCTGTATCCGGGACAACTCATCCTGCAGCATATAAGTACGACTCGCGCTGAGAAACAGATGACCAATGCCAGCTATTAAAAACAGCCCAAGCAGCATTGCCACTAAAAGTTCAACTAAAGAGACTCCGGCATACTGCCTCACAACGCACTCCTTACCACCACTTCCCTGATGGGATGCTGCCCTCTGCTCTCATCAAACCGCATGGAAATTACATAAATGCGACCCGCTCCAGAGTCTTCAATCGTTATGCTGCCATCGCCGTTCGGCAGTATGCAGGCCATCTGAAACTTCCACTGTCTTATATCGTATTCAGCCAGCTCAGACGATGTGCAGCTGCCCGTCTCACAGTTGTCCGGATAGGCTTCTGTACTGCACTGTGCCGTCGTAAACTGCCCGACTGCAACCACATAATCCTCAGTGACTGACGACAGGCTACGATTGACCCGAATCCGGTCCATCATGTCATTACCGATAATGACGGCCTGAGAACGCAGATAAGCCACATGGTTGTGCTGCAGACTTTTGGTTTGCAACCCCACCATCCCCAGAATGCCAATGGAAATGACGAGAAGCGCAGCCAGTACTTCAATAAGACCAACACCAACAGAACCTCTGCCTGAATATTGATTTCCCTTCATACAACGCTCCTTAACCTGCCCTTAGCAACTGTCAGGCTCTGTTACCCGAACCCGGCCGGTCAGGCTGACAATCACTTTTCTGACCTCAGTCCCTGTCAGTCCCTGCTCACATAATGTGAAGCTCCCGGCTTTGCGCGCATAACCTTTACTGTTAAAGCCCGCATTAACCCCCTGATTCCATTCCATGGAAAGATTCTCAGGCAATGCGGAAAAAACCTTGAGTCGTTGGTCGTCTGCTTCCAGCACACCATCGGCATCAGCGTCGGTAAAAATTACCCAGCCTGAACTCCAGTCATCGCCGCTGGTATTACAGATAACACCATCTGAAGACGCACACAGAGAGACTGCACTGCGCCGCTTCACCGCTTCGCTGCGGGCCAGTGCAAAGCTGGTATAGATTTCCTGGGCAACAGAAGAGACTCGCTGACTGGCGATGAGGGTTCTCAGGGTGGGGGTAGCCATCGAAACCAGGATGGCTGAAATCAACAGCGTAATGACCACTTCAGGAAGGGTCAGGCCTGACTGCCCGGGCATGTACTGCATACTCCTATCCGTGGAATAGTCTGTGTTCCTAATTCCAATCTAGCCATGCTCTGTTGCAGGTAAAACTGCAACTGGTATCAGAGGGCTGATCGCTGGACAAGAGGAAACAACACAGGACAGAATTTCCGGGTCAAGCCACTGGCAGCAGCTTATCACCCCGTCAATACCGCTTATCGGGGATTACAAAAATGAGGGGAAAAAGGACAGTTTCCTGCCCTTCTAAAGATCAGCGAACAACCGAGATACAGGTAGAAATAGTATGCGTTTCCTGAGGTTCCAGCTGTACAGCCAGCGCAGGCAGAGTCGCCGTTTCAACACAAACCATATGACGGTAGCCCTGGTCAGGAACGTCAGCCATCTGCCGGGCCAGCTCTGCCCCGGGGTTCCAGACAACGGTTCCGTTGCTGCCGGATTTGCGAATCACAATCCGGCGTTTTAAGCCCGGATCGATAATAGTGCAGGTATCGCTGTTATTCACATAGGTTCGGTCTACCTCACCTTTCAGGGTGACATCTCCCTGCTGAACATAGGCTTTTTGATTATCCGCTTCATCCAGATAGCGTTTTCCAGCCAGCCCCTCAACACTAACGGCTTCAACATCAGAGACATTAAAGTAAGTATGCAACGCCTGACTGATAGCCACTGATTTTTCGCCAATGTTCTGCATAGTCAGACTGACCTTCAGCTCTTTGCCAATAATGATTTCAGTTTCCAGGCTGGCAGAACCGTCCCAGGCGGCATGTGTCGTTTCCGGTAAAGACAACAGAAGACGTGTTTCACCATCTTCCAGAGTGCACTGTTCTTTTAAACGCCAGAGATTGGTACGGGCAAAGCCGTGATTAGGGCCTCCTTCTGCACGCTTGCTGAACCATGGCCAGCACACAGGAATACCGCCACGAATGGCTTTACCTTCATCATAAACAGCGTCTGGACTCAACCACAGCACTTTTTCTTCACCATGGGGCTGAAAGCTCAATACCTGACCACCATGAAGGGAAACCACCGCACGGGCAAAAGCATTCTCTATATCCAGCACTGCTATTTTATTGATGAGTCTTTGAGTGACCTGCGTTCCTTCCATTGCCGACGTTCCTCTTGTTCATGTTTTCATGAGTTGACCGGTTTCAATTTACTTGGTCAGCCTGCTGATTAAACTAGGGATTATCACCTACTTTGGCCATTTACTGCGAAGAATTTGAATCTGTATATGGCAGCCTGCCAAATATAAACAATACTTTTCTGGTTGCAAGCCGAACATACAATGAGAGGTGTTTAGTGAACGTAATCTCTGGGGTAATGTCCGTTTTTCTGGCTGGTCTGTCCGCTAGCGTTGAAGCCCAGTTAACATTAGGTAGTACAAAGCCTTTAAATGCGCCTTTCGTCTTTAAGGGCATGGAGGGGTTTGCTGATTTCCCGGTTCCGGGTAAAGAAGCGGGTTCGAAACCTCCCAGTATTGAGATTGGTGACATTTCACTCCGCAATGGTATTAAAGCGCGAAACATCAGGCTCTATGGTTCTTCTGACCCATATGATTTATCTACTCCACTCCCGGGACTGGATCAGGCACTGGCAGGTTGTGACGGAAATCAGGCAAAAGGGTGGGTCAGTTATGACGCTGTGACTATCAGCTGCTCACAAGGAGGCGTGGAAGCCGAGCGCACCCTGCCACTCCCTCCCTCCACACAGAAAGCTTTATCTCTGGTGATGGAAACCAGAGGCAAAGGAAGCAAAATGCTGATTGCGAAAAATCCGCAAAAAGCAAGGCTGGTAGTTGACGATTCGATGCTGACTGCAACCAGCAAAATATTAACAGCCATGCAGTTCGGTAGTCCGTTTGCCAATACCACTTACGCCGTTGGTAATGTGCGTCAATTCAAAGACAACGATAGCAAGGAGAGATTGTTTGTTGACCTCTGCCTGGTCGACGAAGAAGACCTGAATCAGCCTGCGACCGATGGAAATAGTTTTTCAAAGAAAGGAGGTACAGGATTTTCATTCAAGTGCGGTTCATCTAAAAACCAGAATTCAGACTCGGAGGGTGGTGAATTTCCGGAAGAAGGGGGTGGCTCACAATCGCCAGGAGGTAATGGTGGCGATGACGGAGACCCTGACAAAAACAACCCTGACAATAAGCCGGGAACGTTAATGCTTTTATCGGTTGAGATCAATCTGGAACAGCTTATCAAAGCCCTGGAAGCATGGATTAAGTCCGCCACCCAAGAACAGAGAGTAGCCATTAAGGTTAGACTGGGGCTACTGGCAGAAACACTGAAGCTGGACACTCCAAAATCAGAGTTAACCGATCAGGAATTAAGTAATCTATGGGTAAGCCTGTTGCAGGCATCTTCAGAACATTTACAGCTTGACGACGGAACGAATGCTCACGCCGTCCAGAATTTACTGACAGAGCTATTGCAGGGAATAGCTTCCGGTCAGGCATTAGCAAATGTTCTACAGTCTTTACGTGATACAGGGGTTGTACAACAGCTGCAAGATCTTTCCTTCGAGCCTGTCGATCTTACACAAGACGATGAAGCCTCCCAGGAAGCCGCTACAGGCAATGTAGAAAACGACACTCAAACATCAGGAAATATCTCAAGCAACTGGCAGAAAATTATTAATTCATTGCTGGAAATCGCAATAAAACCGGAAGATAGTGAACATGCAACCGATGATCAAACGCCTCCAGAGGATCAGGCCAATTCAGAGAAACCGAGAGACGAAGGATCTACCGGAGGTGAAGCAAGCAATAAAGCCGAAGCGCCTGAAGGGAGTCAAGCAAACACTGAAGCCGAAGCACCTGCCGCCGGGAGTGAAGCGAAGAAGGAATCCGAAGCACCTGAAGGGAGCCAGGCAAACAATGGAATTCAAACAAGTAGCATTCCTTATGCAGCAAACGCTGAGTTTATAATGCTCCAATTACAACATCCAAAATTTTATAACAAACTTCGCAAGATTTTAGAAAGGCGTGAGGAACTGAAGGCCAACAGAAAAAACAAAGAAACAGCATGTGAGACCACTGGTGATAATACAACACCTGAAGGGAAGGAAGGTGATCCTGCCAAAAGTGGGCAAAACCAAAAAACCATACGGGGTGCAATCACATAAGCAGCTAGCCAGACACTATCAACACACCTGATATTTTCTGGTTCAAACCGGGTCGAGCGAAACAGGACATCCTCAGCGTTCGACCCGGCCTGCGCGTCACACTGAATCAATTAAGGTACACAACAGCGTTCAGGAATATCAGCTCACTTCAACCATACGAAGCTCTTTCGGCATGGTGAAAACAATATTCTCTTCCTGGCCTTCCAGTTCTTCCGGCATTTCTGCCCCGAGTTCCTGCAAGCGCCTGATTACACCCTGAACCAGAACTTCTGGCGCTGAGGCACCTGCCGTTATGCCTATAGCCTGCTTGCCCTGTAACCAGTGCGGCTCAATATCATCTGCTCCATCGACCAGATAGGCACAGGCTCCGGTTCGTTCTGCCAGCTCCCGCAGGCGGTTTGAATTGGAACTGTTCACCGAACCAACCACCAGTACAATATCACATTCATCCGCCAGCGCCCGCACTGCATCCTGACGGTTCTGGGTGGCATAGCAGATATCATCTTTGCGGGGCCCCTGGATGTTTGGGAACTTTTGTCGCAGTGCCTCAATAACAACCGCCGTATCATTCATGGACAGTGTCGTCTGAGTGACATAAGCCAGATGTTCCGGGTCCTGAACTTCCAGACCGGCTACATCTTCAGCGGTTTCCACCAGGTACATTCTGCCGCCTTTAGCATCATCATACTGCCCCATGGTGCCTTGTACTTCCGGGTGTCCATCATGACCGATCAGCACACACTCTTTACCTGCACGGGAATAACGTACCACTTCCATATGTACTTTCTTGACCAGAGGACAGGATGCGTCAAACACCTTCAACCCACGACGCTCCGCTTCAGCCTCGACAGACTGAGGCACACCGTGGGCACTGAAAATAACGATTACGTCGTCCGGCACCTGATCCAGTTCTTCAACAAAAATAGCGCCACGCTGTTTCAGATTTTCCACGACATATTTGTTATGCACCACTTCATGGCGTACATAAATAGGTGGCCCGAAAACATCCAGCGCGCGGTTTACAATATCAATAGCCCTGTCAACACCAGCGCAGAAGCCACGGGGATTAGCCAACCTGATTTTCATTACGAATTCTCTACCTGAACTACCCTTACCTGGAACAAAAGCTCCTTGCCTGCCAGGGGGTGATTAAAATCTACGTCAACACGTTCATCATCAAAAGCGGTCACGACACCAGCCAACTCACTGTTGCCCGCATCAGCAAAAGACATGACCAACCCTTCCCGCAGTTGGATATCCTTTGCGAAGCGAGATCTTGGAAAGGTCTGCTGATTGTCCGGATGAGGCATGCCAAAGGCTTTTGCTGGCGGTATTCTGAATACGCCCTCATCCCCTGCACCCATACCCAATATGGCCTGTTCAAAGCCAACAGGCAGGTTACCATCACCAACAATAAAAGAGGCGGGATCCCCGCCAAAATTACTGTCGACCACCTGACCATCAACCAGTTTAAGAGCGAAGTACAGGGTCACCCGGCGACCTGTTCCTATAGCTACTGCTGAGACTTCTGACATTGTTATTATGATACCCGCTTGATATTCATGACTGTTTACTGATGACTTTCAGATTTTTTCCGTTCCAGACGAGAACCATCCCGGAACATATCCAGAATCAACATAGCCGCACCAATGGTGATAGCAACATCTGCCACATTGAACGATGGAAAATACCAGTCCTTATAGTACACCAGAAGAAAGTCGACGACGTGACCATGAGCAATACGGTCGTATAAATTTCCGAGGGCCCCTCCCAGAATCAGCGCCATGGAGCAGGCCTGCCAGCCCTCCCCTTTTTCCATTCGGCGCAGCCAACTGACCAGGAAAAGACTGACGACCATTGCAACACTGGACAGAAACCAGCGCTGCCAGCCCCCCTCGTCACTGAGAAAGCTGAAAGCAGCCCCCGTATTATAAGCCAGAGTCAGAGAGAAGAAGGAGGGAATAACGGTCACCTGCTCATACAGATAAAAATTGTCCACCACACTGTACTTAGATAGTTGATCCAACACCACCACTATCAGGCTCAGCCATAGCCAGTGTACCATTCCCATCGATTTTTCATTCATAGAGTGTTTGTCCTGCAAGCGCATGTGTGTGCTATATGCTTTTTTATAGTATTGCCAGTTTTCTCTATCTGAAATGGTTATTAACCGAAAATAACATCGTCTTTTAGTATAAAAATGTAGCTTTATCTAAACAAACATCACCGAACCTTATTCTGAAAAACCTCAAACTGCTTCATAGCCGCCCCTAAAATAAAAGCCAGTAGGGTCAAGTCTTTAATTGTGAAAATTGCAAGACCTGACCCTACTTTAATTGATAAATTATTGATTGTTGCTAACCCTGAACCGTTAAGCTATTTATCAGCCCATTCCGAGAGTGTAAGTATCAAATACAATAGTATAATTGTTGCCCCATATACCATTATTCCGGAATTCGACCCCTCGTCAGGACCAGGTAATGTTGCAGACTCAATCGGCACTTCAGGCGCATCATCTTTCGGAAGGACTCGAAATTGGCGGCGCTCCTCCTCTGTCATACTCTCTCCCCGACGCATAATATGAGAATGATATCCCCCAATTTTCAGGCCTTCTGGGGGATCCAGATCCATTGACGGAATGAACATCCAATCCGTACGCCTGCGCCCCCCCCCCAAACGGCGCCTTGTGAACATCGATCTTGGCACTGTTTCAGGAAAAATATTGCCTGTCACTTCAAAATCGCTGGCGTTTTCCCTTGGTATTGTGAGCCTGAACTGGCCATTTAAAAGATTGATACGGTAATTTCCCATGATACCATCTTCGACTTCCCGACTGGACTGGGCGTCATCCATTCTTAAAAAAAGTAATTCAAATGAAATTTCCTCCAGGTATTCTTGACTATTAGAAGTAATAACAGGGTTTGAAATATATGCGAGGGGCGATATATCTGGAGTTTCACTGTCAGGAGAGTTAATCAACACAGCAGGAGGTATAAGAACAGCCATTCTATTCGAAAAGTAAGCTGGCGTTGATGATTGACAAGATTGGCACACCGCTCTTTTACAATTGGGAATACAGGTACTCGTACTCACCCTCAGTCGCTCCATTGTTCTTTGCCTGCTATCTTTAAAAAGGTATTTTGCGATGTCTCTGCTCCGGCGGCTTTTTATGCATTCTATCAGGGGGCGCAGAATGTCATTCAGATTCATAGCCATAAGCTTGCCGCCCTCAGTATTATCCCTTTCGGGCTCAGCGTTAGCCTCGGTGGCACAGATGCGATTAACAGAGAACCTATAGCTAAAAATGCCATGAGCAAAACAACTTATCCGATGCCCCCGGGATTGAGATGAAGAACTGGCTTCGTGAGAACAATCATCACAGTTGCAGTTGTTATAACTAACGCCTTCCTGTGACTCCATACGCAAATAATAGTGGGCCAAAGAGGAAAACCTGTATGTGCTAACATTGCTATCCCCTTCTCCTCCTTTTTCTTCGGTCAAAAGTACGGGCTCATCGTTCCCTTTGATTTTATATTCGTAGATTTCTTCCTCGGCAACAGCAGGAAAACTATTGAGCAAAACTCCAAATAGCGTACACAGGAGTAATAAAGAATGTTTGCTATTATGGAACATATGTTTAAGCGCCTACGGTAGTAATAGATACGAACAGAAGCGCCTAAAAAAATAGACCAGAATGCTTTTAAAAGCACTATAAAAACTTCGTTGTTAACTGTCGTTACAACATTATATTTTTAGCCTTACTGATTGCTTTTATGCCGGGAGCGAACAGTTAAATAAAAATGCAACAATCGCAACATAACTTGTTATACTGACAACAACATAGATAGCCAGAGGCGTTTATTTTGTGGGTATCCACAACCAAACTTGCCAAGATTGAGGGCGTAACAACCCAGACAATAAGGCGAAAGATCGAAAGCGGTCATTACGAGAAAATAATGCAAACGAGCGGGGGTCACTACCGCATATTCATCAACCAGCAGAGGAAGATATGCTATGCAAGGGTTAGCTCAGGGAAGCAAAAATCTTCCATTGCTACGCAAAGGCGACGCTTGCTCGAAAGGCATCCTGACGCAGAATTTATCAGTGACATTGCCAGTGCTTTCAACTTTAAACGAAAAGGACTGCAAACCATTCTGGAATCAGCGATGTGCGACCATCCAACCCACATTGTGGTTACCACAAAAGGCAGGCTCGCACGATCAGGATTCGAACTTATCAAGTGGCTCGTTGAATTATCAGGAGGACAAATCGAAGTTTTGGATGACTCGAATGGTTCCGGTGAAGCCTTTGATACCCATGAGCTTATCGGTTTCATTACCTCGTTCTGCAACAACCACTACGGACAGCGTTCCGCTAAAAGGCGCAAAGATCGTAGCATCAAAAAGGATCAGAATTTACCCGGAGAATGAACCGGCCTACAGGGATGCACTTGCTCTTTACAGGCGTTCTTACAACCTGGCTGTAGAGCGGTTCCGCAATGACAAATACAAGGACGAAAATGGTAAATTTATTAATATGCGCCCGTCGATAAAGGCTCAGGTGGAGAAGGAGCAAAAAGACAATGGACGGGCTTATAACTCTATTATTTCAGATAATGGAACACTAGCGGCAGCGACAACATTCAAGTCTGTTTGCAGTAAAAACAAAAAACTCAAAGGGGCAAGTGGAGGTTTCTCAGAAATAAGTTTTAAGAGCCGTAAAGGAAGCAGGCACTCATTCTCTATTGATAGACTGCCAAAGGGATTGAACCCTTGCGTTAATGCGTTGGGCAGAATCCATCTAACGGAAGAAGTGCCTGCCGAAGCCATTGGTAAATCATGCGTTATTACCTGTGACAAAGGGCGCTGGTTCATTCAGGTTCAACAGCACATAGAACTCAATGCCGATATCCAAGGCGCAGTGAAGTGTGTTGGGATAGACCCCGGAGTGCGAACTTTTGCTACCTGTTTCAGCGATAAAGAGGCTTTAATTGCAGGAAATGACTTTGCCAAAAAAAAGTTGTTCCCGCTTATGAAACGAGTTGACAATCTCATTGGGCAAAAACAAAAGATTCTGAACACCCAAAAAGGCATTAAGTTTCCTGACATGCCTCAGTGGGCGCAGGATCGTATTGTCAACTTTGACAAAGAGATTAACCGCCTCAAGTGCAAGAAAGATGACATTATTCTGGACTTGCATAACCGACTGGCGTTCGAGCTTGTATCCAATTATGACGTTATCTTTCTGCCGTCTTTCGAGACGAGGGGTATGGTCACACGAAAAGACAAAAAGGTGCGTACCATACGCCGGAATACCTGCCGCCAGATGCTAGATCTCAATCATTACGGGTTTAAGGTGCGTTTGAAGTGGTACGCCAGAAAGTACGGAAAGCACGTTGTGGATTGCAATGAAGCGTACACGTCAAAGACCCGCTCATGGGATGGCAGTATTGATGATCGGCTTGGTTCATCAAAAGTTATAAAAGGCAATGGTTTCACCGTTGACAGAGACATCAACGGTGCGAGAAACGTCCTTCTTAAAAATCTAACAAGGCAGCTTGAGCCTTAATCATAACAACGAATGTTGCGTTCGTTGCGGTTTTAATCAAGAGTGTTACATTCTAACCTTCAGCCCCCCCTACACAAAACGCTCGTCACCGAACCTTATTCTGAAAAAGCTCAAACTGCTTCATAGCCGCCCCCAGGGTAAATACCGTCCAGCCAGTGGCTTGCAGAAGGGGCTGGTCTTCAGGGTTAATCAGCACAGCCACTTTTCTTCTGGGCCAGGCCAGGTCAATAGACACCAGCTTTTGACTGCACTTCACCATTACGCCGAGGTCAGGGGTTGGCAGATTGTAATGACGGCATTTTCGGTTCAACCCTTCCAGCGCCGTGTCGGAAAACGCCTGCAGCCGGTCATAATCAAACACATCGAATTTATGCTGCTCTCGTCGTAAAGTATTGATGGTCAGGGCATCGTCCCGGCTGACATGAAGGTGGCCGTGGTGAGGCTGCTTTTTGTGACAGTCGGCACAAAGCCCACGGAGGTTTTCACGACGGTTGTCGGTTTTATTGCCGTTAATATGGTGCACATGAAGCAAACGGGTATAGTCCTTCAGGTAGACACCACAATGCTCACAGTGATAATCCAGCTCACGACGGTAGCGGCTGGAAATGGCTGACCAGTCCGGCGTGTAATCCGCCGCTTTTGTCTGAGTCTCGCTGGCTTCAGGCAGTGACTTGAAGAAGGAGCTGTAGGTTTCAAAAAAAGCCTCGAAATCAAACTGGCTCACGATGGCATTCTTCTCTACCCATGGAATAACTTCAAAGCCACGGTAGTTCAGGATTTTCAGACAGTTCTTGCAGACATTCAGCCGGGCCTCACCACTGGTTTCCCTGTTGGTGGTGGGGTCTATACCGAAGACCGGAAACAGGCCATCCATTCTGCTGATCACATCATAGCGGCTAAAACGCCCTGAGTTCCTCATGCTCTCAAGGGTTGAACACTCGGCAACATGAACCTTCCTGCCTTGCTGACCGTTATGGAGAACCTCGACAATTTTCTGATACTGATCAGGAATATAGAGCATCACCTGATGCCCGTCGTAATTAAGAATCCCCTGTGAGCCGTCAATGTCCTCAAGCTGAATATCTCCACCCAACACTTGGCCAATCGCCAGATCTTTCGCGACTGAATCCAGCTCGGTAGTCTGGCTGGCGATTTCAAAATCATCAACAGCGTAATTCAGAGGCGCGACCGCACGGAAAAGTGCGCTGAAATCAACGGTCAGTTTCAAGACTCAGCCTCCAGAATGCGTTTGATCTGAATGTCCGCATTGGTGATGGCCCGGAAAGAAACACGTCTTGAACGTTCAGCGTCTTCCTGTCCGTTGTCGTTCAGCACGATTCGGGAAGAAGAGAACCCGACAGCCGCAATATTCCGCTTGATCCAGCTAGTTTCATCAGGCACCAGACCGTAGAGATAATAAAGCACCGACCGGGTTCGCCCCTGGGAAAGGGACATATTCCTGAAGTAAGCTTCTTTCTCTGTGCTGTTGGCATTCCAGTTGCTGCTGGTGTGACCTTCAATCCTGACCTCATCCAGTGAGCTTCTGTAGGGCTTCAGCACCGCCAGATACCTTGGGAAAAAATCGTTCAGTATCGTCTTGAAACCCGGCTTCAGGGTTATCTTGCCATTATCAAACAGCACTTCAGGGGACTCGAAGTTAAAAGCCAGAGTTTCCTGATGAATCTCGGCACCCCATTCGGGCAGGTCATCCCGGAATTCATCCATCAGGGCATCATAGATCGCCACCTGATTTTCCTGATAGGCGACAGCGACACTTTTAATTTTTTCATTTTCTTTCTGGGTGTGGAGCATAAAGACAATGGCGATAAACAGGAACACCATCATCAGGCCCGCCATCAGATCAGAGATGGTCAGCCAGTGCTCACCGTTCTCACTGGCCTCTTTCCTTTGTCCGAAAATCTGTTCCATTATGCCGCCTGCTGCCTCACCACTTTCTGCATGGCTTTGGTCAGCCTGGTGTAATCGTCAGTGAATCGGCCAGTGACCTGGGCCAGCGCCTGCCCCATCTCGGTCATAACCCGGTTTACTTCCTGCTGCATGGACTGGTCAATCATCTTCAGCTGACTATCAACGGCTTCACCGGTCATGCCGACCTGCTGACGAATCTGCTCCTCCATGGCTTCGAAGGTCTTGCGGGACTGATTCACCTGCTGGGTGGCCGCCTGCTCCATCATCTCTCCCAGCTGTTTTTGCAGCTGCTCGGTGGAGTTCATCATGGCGTTACGCACATCAACGGTATCCGCCGCCAGGTTCTGATTGGCTTCCGTCATGGTTGTGTTCATGGATTGGGCATCCACCACCAGTTTTTCAACCATATCCCGGACGGTGTTGTTCAGGTCGCTGACGGCATCTTCAAGGTGCTGTTTGATGGTTTCTGTCTGGGTTTGCAGATAGTCCGAGCTAGTTTGCAGGCTCTCGTTGGTGCGTGCGGCGTTGTGGGTGAACTCTGTGGCGGCGGTATCAATGGTTTGCCCGACGGTTTCAATACCTTTCTCCGTTTCACTGGAGAACTTGCCCAGCAGGTCTTCCGAGGTCTGGATATGGTTTTGAATATAGCGGTCAGACTCGGTCAGCAGCTCTTTATAGTGGGTGTTGGCGGTGGTGACTGCGGCGGAAATATCCGATACCGTTTCTTCCACCTGACGGCGTATTTCCGGCACGGCCTCAACAGCACGGTCACGCATAGACTGGAACGCTTCCAGATGCTGTTCCAGTTCATCCAGCTGCTTTTGGTTGATGGTCATTACTTCATGGAGGTTTTCCATGGTCTGTGGGATCAGCTGCGTCTTGTCGCTGATATGGGCAACAGACGACTCCGTTGCTGTAATCGCCTGAACGCCCTGGGCGTACTGCTGGTTCATCTGCTCAAGTTGCGTTTTGTAGTTGTCCTGCCACTCCACCAGTTTATAGACGGCATCGTTCAACTGTTTGAAGTTCTCGCCAAACTGGTCGGTAAGGTTATTGTTGAAATCGACAATCACCTGTTTCAATGCCTCGATCACCTGTTCAGTGGCGGATTTGGAGAGGGTGTCGGCAAAGTCCTGAAGCCTGATCCACAATTTGTCTGAGAATTCGCCAAACTGTTTTTCTTGCAGGTTGAAATGTTCATCCGCCTGATGCCGGGACTGCTTCATCATGTCGTTGAGGTCGCCCCGCAGAATTTTCATCTGTCCGACAAGGGTGGACTCTTCATTGCCGACCAGAGACTTCTGTAATTCTTCTGTGGCTTTTAACTGCGCCTGCATGGTGGCAAGAATCTTTTCAGGCGAAGCTTCGGTGATGATCTCTTCTTTTTGTTTAGGTTTTAACCAGGAGGTGGTTGAGAGGGTTTTCAATAGCAAAGAAGCGAACATACCCATAAGGCTGGTACAAAAAGCGGTTTTCAAACCTGCCAAAAGCAGCGGGATACTGCCTTCTATATTGTGTTGGTCAAACTCCATTAAGCCCATCACAATTCCGAGGAAAGTACCGAAGATACCCAGTGTTGTTAATAATGTGGGCGCATAGCTGACAAATTCACTGGCCTTGCCCTGTTTGCGGAATCCTATAGCCAGTAATAGAGTCAGGATAATAAGGATTAAAAACGTTATGTTGGTGGTTGAATCAAAGAATTCCATTTATGGCCTTTGAGGATGTAATTGATTAATTGTTAAGCAGAAAGCGATAGTGAGCGTTTTTTCGGCAGGAAAAGATCGCCGCTAATTTAAAATTCGTGAATAATATCACCCTGAATCGGGTTTTGGGTAGCGTAAATAATAATAAAAACCAGCATAATGATACTAACACTTATAGGTGATAGCTGTGCCTTGTAGTACGATTTGGATTTAATTGCCATACAGGCAGTGGCATTTCTACCTAACACTTCAAGACAATGACTAGCATTTTTAACAGACTATTTAATAAATTCGTTTTCGAAGAAACTACTTCAAAATCAATTCTAACTGAAGACTTTGGTCACTTTCCGCCCTATCCGCTTAAGTGTGATTCTGTGGTTGAAAATAAAGTGAAAGTTCTGGGGAAGAATACGATTACAGGGCGTTTTCAGATTTTAAAAATAACACTTAAAATACTTAAGTCAATGTTTAATACTGAGAATAAAGACTTTCTTATAAATTCATGTAGAGATCACTTGGCTGAAGGCTTCGATAAAGACTATCCTGGCTTTCGTGATAAAGTTGATAGTGACAACAAGAGCTTCTTGGTATGTATATTATACAAATTTGTCTTTGAACAAGCTTTTTCTGACTTTCGTGTCAAAGTTGATGGATATGTCAAAAACTCTTTTGTAAAAAAGTTACTTTATTTTCTCTATTATTCTCTTTATAAAATAGTTTTTTTTCTTACAATGCTGCTAGCTTCTCCATTGTTTTTATGTGTATTTGTATTTATTGCATGTAAATTTGTGTCAAAAATTTTTGGAAAGTTTTTTTCACCTAATTACAAACCTGATGCTGCTGGATTTTTTATTAGAGAAAAAATGGATGGTTTTGATTCTATATTTGTTTCAAAAGAAAGATACAAGAGCATAAGGTTGTTGTTATTAGCTCATGAAAATATTCATGTTCTTCAGATGAATAAAGAAAAACATGTTCCGCATTTTGATTTCATAAAACAATCTATGGGTATTGAGATAAGAGAATCATGTTTTAAAGACATGCCCCAAATCAAAGAAAGAGAAAACAATATAAAAGAATTTGAGTACCTTGCATCTAAAGTAGAGGTTGAGGCGTTTTTACACGAAGAAATTAAAACGATTTATTTTTTTCTGAAGAGTTGCCGTTAACTAAATTAAATTTCTTATTTACTTTGTGGTTCATAAGTGCTGAAAAGCCAAAACTAGATCTGATAGACGCCGAAGACCTACATTCCTCTTTCATGTCATACATGAATGAAAAAGATATTGACGTCTTCAATGAAAAACCCATTTCTAAAGTAGAAGATAGTTTTTTAGAAAAAGATTCTAAATGCTCAGAATACGATAAAACTGTAAAAACTTTACTTAAACCAAGGCTTGCATTTGAACTACTAGAATTTTTAGAAAAAGACGAAGACAAGCTGGATTACATATTTAATATCCTGCCTGAGCGATACGCAACGCTATTGGAGCTTTATGGCGACCCGGAAGCTGCCCAGTAATTTAGGGAAAGCCCTGATGCTATTTATAAGATTGATAAACATAGGAATGTTACGATTGAAATGGAGTCATGAATAAATAGGAAATTGGGGGGCAGTTCTTTCATTGTGCAGTTATGCAAATTGAAAGACCTGATACCGTTTTACGTGCCAGCCCACCATGCCCTAGTGGTAACCTGTCAGGTCAGCGTAAAGGCCGGTAAACTACGGACTGTTTCGCCTGTGCTCCCTAAAAGAGGGAGCTTTACGATTGAGCAGGTTTTCCAATATGTAGTGTCACGCCAAGTGCAGAGCACACAGCCAGTAATGTTTTTAAGTTCGGGTTGCCTTCCCCGCTTAATGATCGGTACAGGCTTTCACGAGACAGGTCGGTTGCTTTTGCCAGGGCGGTCATTCCTTTTGCTCTTGCAACCACTCCCAGAGAGTCGGCAATAAAGCCTGCATGCCCGGTGGCAACAGCCTCATCAATGTAGTGCTGTATGGATTCGTCATCATCCAGGTACTCAGCCGGATCGAAGTCTGTTAATTTCTCATTCATTTTCGTTTCTCCACTCTTTGTAAAGTGTTTTAGCCAGCTCTATTTGTTTCTGCTGGTTTTTCTTCTGGCTGCCGCACAGCAGAATGATCAATTCATCACCCTGGCGCATAAAGTAAACACGATAGCCTTTGCCGGTATCTATCCTCAGTTCACTGAACCCGCCTCCAACTGGCTTAACATCACCAAATAACCCAAATGCCATGCGCTTGATGCGAGACAGGATGAGGGACTTAGCTTTTGGGTCTTTGACTGCTTTTAGCCACTGTCTGAAAGTGTCATGCTGCTTGATCGTAATCATGATAACAAACGTAGCTTAAAAGCTACAATCGTGCAAAGCCAGAGTCAGAGAGAAGAAGAGGGGTCGTGCTGTGTGCTGTGGTGTCAGGTCTTTCATTGTGCAGATATGCAAATTGCAAGACCTGACGCTGTTTTAGTCAGAGATGGGGCTCTGTGGAACCCCAATATTGCTGGGTAATTAGTAGTTGATACCATAGTCACTTGTTATGTTGCAGCTTGTGGCACAAAGCTGATTTTTACCTTGTAACCAATGGCCTTTGCATAATCTTCGATTGTGGAAAGCTTTGGAGATGTTTTTGAATTAACATTCTCTAAGCGAGAAATATTGCTTTTCTGAGTATGCAAAATCTCCGCTAACTCTTCTTGGGTTAAACCTGCTTCCTTACGGAGAGCTATAAGCTGCTTACGCAACTCGTAGGCGAGTTCCAGTTCCTCATATTCAGCTCTTACTTCTGGGTCTTTAAGAGCTTTTTTCTTGAAATCAGAAAATGTTGGTCTTGTCATTTTTGACCTCCTTCATTCGCTTTCTGGCAAGTTCCAGCTCTTTTTTGGGTGTTTTCTGAGTCTTTTTGATGAAGGAGTTAAGAACAATAACTTCTTGCCCCTTTACCTGACAGAACAGAGAACGACCAATACCTTCTTTGCCTTTTGCTCTTCTGAGTAACTCCTCCGGTCTCGCCACTTGCACAGAGTCAAGCTGGTGAGGCTGTTTCAACCCTGACCAGCTTGTACCCCATTTCTTCTGCACGCTTTTTCATATTTTTAATCACTCGGTCACGATACTGCTCCTCGTAGTAATCCTGACCTCGCTCAACATATTCTGATCCATTTTTCAGCATGCTATAAATCAGTCGTGCAAGTTTGTGTGCAGTCGCTGTAATCGCTTTGGGTGCGGTTCATTTGCTACGACGAAGCCCTATTCACCACCAACTCACCGTAATTTCGTTTCTTAGAACACGAATGGTGATATGACCAGTATTCATCCCAGTCTCCACTGGAGTTTATTGAGCGAAGCTTCAGAATGGCTTCCGCGCCTTGCAGGCTCCATCGTGCGCCTGTTATATCAAGACGGTCATTTATCAAATGTCGGCAAGCGCCTTCAATCACTCCGCTGGCAATAGGAAAGCCTGAGCGCAGCGCCTTATCGTAGCAAAGCCGGTCTCTGTTTTTTTGCAGATAGCCAGCACATTTATCAATAGCTTCCCGATTCTTCAATTTTCGTTTCGTGGCACTTTGCTTTATGCCCCTGGCTACCCAGCCCGACTGCCCATGAAGAATTTTCAGTGCTTGCTGCTCAACCCATTTCTCAATAGATTTATCACCTTTATCATGCAGACAATGAGCGGCTTTCCACAGATATTCCAGCACATGAATGAAATCCATTACGATGCTGGTTTTGACCTGTTTTCTGCGGGCGACTCTTTCAATCATTTTCAGTTGATGCGGATGCCCATCGACCACGACAACCCATTGTCGTTTTCGTTCCGGGTCACGCTTGAGAGCCTCATCAAAGGCTTCTTCGATGACTGTTTCTCCGTCCCTCTCAACACTGGCCCAAACCCTCTTGTTGCGTATTGGAGGTCGAAATTTGACGACATTGTCCGCTTTCTTTTCAGAGTTCATGATGGACTCTGGTGAGCGTGGGTTTGCCCGCACAGTGTAAACAGTCGCCACCATAGCCATACGCTTCCGGTCTTTCTTTTCTCCCGGACTTAAACGTGTCTGACATTTTTTCTTGCTTTTCTCTGCATTCTTGCGGGTCGCTTCCCTTAACCCATCTGGCAACATGACCAGACCTTTCCCATCAAAGCTCAGAACCAATAGATCATCTGTTTGCTCATCTTCTATGGTTCGTTGTTCATAGAATTCGACAAAATCCTGAGCTGTGCCTTCAACCAGCTTTATTGCCTGGTGCTTGCCAACTATGCCGGGGCAATTTTCACGATGCCGTTTGACGACATTGTCATAAGAACGATCAATAGCATCCGTGACCACACGCTTGCGTACACCATCAGAATATTGGTCGTTATTAAGGTTGAGCCCGGCATCCAGTGGGAATTCGTTGGAGACATTGCGCTGGCTATAAGCAAACCGTTTGACCGTTATCTTGCCAAACACCGTGGTGAGAACCCGGCTGGTATTTTGACGAATATGGTTACGAGGTATGCCGTCAGAGGGAGTGACAGACACTGCTCTTTCTTCATCTTCAGCCTGTTTATCGAGATAGCCCTGAAACATTAGCCGAAGCAGCTCGTCCCCATTGGTTCGAATGTACTCTTCAGTTGTGCCATGTTCCTGCAGGCAGGCAGATTCGAGGTGGCGGATCATGCTATTAAAGTGATCCTGTGCAGGAGAAAAAAATTGAAAGTCGAGAGTATTAGCGTAAGATGCGTTCACAAAGGGCTGCTTTTCCGGTGTTATTTGTTTGGCGACGTTATATCACCACGAAACAGCCCTTTTTTCTTTGCTCTCGGTCGTCAAAGTAGTTGGTTTTGCTGGGGTAGAGCGTCGTAGCAAATGAACCGCACCCAATCGCTTTGGGTGCACCCAGCTTACTTCTCATCCGGCGATAATAGGCTCCTAGGGCACTTTTTGAATTTACCAGTGTCAATGCGGCCATCCTCAGAGCTGAAGCAGCCCTGTTTGGAATCCTTTTGGTCTTACTGCTTAACACCTTTCCCCCGGATATTTTGTTTCCGGGACTCAGCCCCAGCCAGGAACAAAAGTGCTTCTCTGTCGGCCAGCGGTTCATGTCCGTCCCTGTCTCAGAAATAACTTTCAGGGCGGTATTTTCTTCTATCCCCTCGATCGCTGTCAGATCGACCCCGGTCATCCTGTAAAGGTGAGCTCTTACATCAAAGCCGGGGGCGCTGGCTGATTTTCTCTTTGCAGGCAATGAGGCGCTTTCGACCTGATCATCGAACTGACTCAGCTGATTCTCAAGTGCCTTATCACAAGCTTCGATTTCCTTTTCGTAAAAATCATAAAGCTCAACGGCCTGCTTCAGAGCAAACAAATGCTCTGCCCGATAGTGTCCATGCAATGATTTAGCAATGACTTTCTCTGATTGCTTGCAATGGGAATCACGGTGGCTCGCCAATACTACAGGATCGCGCTCACCCCTGAGGATGGAACGAATGATGCTCATCCCGGTTTTGCCGGTAACATCCGAAACGACATTATCCAGCAGCAGGTTCATTTGGCGTAAGGCTTTCTGCATGTGCTGTATGTGCGACGCTCGATAGCGGATCAGGGTTTCACGTTGGCGCATGTAAGGGAAGCAGCAGAACATAATATACCGCTGTTGGCTGTTGGCTGTTGGCTGTTGGCTGTTGGCTGTTGGCTGTTGGCTTTTGGCTTTTGGCGGTTGGCTTTTGGCTTTTGGCGGTTGGCTGTATGAGCAGCTAATAGCCAAAAGCCAACAGCCCGGTAAGTTATTGAATGCTGCGCCCCTAAGCACGCAGAGCGCACACCTGATCTTCAGGACGAAAAGCACCTTCAAGCAAGCCATGTGTATGCAGTTGTTGTAACCACTGGCAGTCCTGTACGTCACTTTTACGACCAGGGACGTTTTTAACGTGGCGTGCATTCACCAGCCTGACTTCAAGCCCGTGCTCTTCAAGCATTTCGAAAGCAGGAATCCAGTATATTCCGGTGGACTCCATGACTACGGTGGTAATCCCGATACATACAAGCCACTGGGCCATCATCTCGAGATCAGCAGTGAAGCAGGCAAAAGACCGGACAGGCTTATCATCCAGCTCTTCAGGGACAGCAACAAAGTGGAACTCTGAGCCAATATCAATGCCTGCCGCGTAGAGGTTGACGGTTTTAAGATGACCAGATATTCGTTTTTGTGCTTTAGTGGGTTTTGGGTTGTGCTTCATGATTGCCTACCTATACTCCAGAGCGAAGGCATATCTGGGTATGGGGCTGTCGATCATATGCAGTCTTCCGAACGAGATCGCCAGGCGTCATCAGTGATGCGGTCGCCAGCCTCCCGACCACGCTAAACTCCGGGCACGGGGCACCAGTGTGCGTTCGGCCTTTGGCCTGGATATGCCTTCCTCCTTATCGTAGAACGAAGGCTCAAGGTTAGCTTATTAAAAGAGTTACTCTGGGATGTGTGCCCGCAGGGTGGGCTAGTCCGCTAATCTCGAAGAGACCATCACCCATTGAAGCTGTATATGGCTTGCCAAGGGCAGGACCGAATTCTTCAATCATTTCAGCTATATGGATGAAGTTAGCCAAGATCCCCGTAGGAAACCCCAGAGTCTCTTCCTCTACTTTCTTGCTGTAAAACGTGATACACCACTTCATACAGAAAGGTTATCATATTTGATAACTCTTGCAAGAAATAGTTCCCTGAGATTTATGAGGGGTTGGCTGCTGCAGCATAACAAATGAAATGGACTCCTCCCACTTTTGGCAAATAAGGAATTAGGTGTCAGGTCTTGTATTGTGCAGTCATGCAAATTGCAAGACCCGACCCTTTTTTCCGAACAGAAAAAGAGCCAGGCAAGAATATTTAAAAAAGTTCATACAACAAAATAAAGCTGGTGTTTTATTGAAACAGGCTAATAGCGGCAAAGGTAAAAACCACAACGGCAAATGAATGATCGCAGTGTGGCGTATCAATGGATTTTATCGGGAACCTTTAAAAACTCATCGTTTTTAAACGGTGTACCGGCTGGAATGGCACCGGTTTTAAGGTTACACATCAACTGGTAATAAAGAGGCGCATTGGCATTGACACGGGCAATCGATAAGTCCAGCTCTGCTCCCGCATCCATAGCATCGGATAACCGGTCAGCCAGAAAGCGAGGACAATAGCCAATAATCTCTGGTGTATCTGACGTACGAACAGCCATGACCAGGCCGCCATGTTCATTTTGAACATCTTCCATCAAAAGCAGCTTGTCACCAACCTTTAAGCTTTTAATCAGGCTACGGGCAGAGTCGGTAATGTAGAGCAGGCCGTGTGCGAAGAAATCAATCTCAAAACCTTTTTCTGGTGATGATACTCCTTCAGGAAATACCTGAAGGTTGTCAGTGCTTTTAATGCCACCGGTTTTTGACAGGATAACAATCGGGCTCTGTTTTTCATCGGCAAGCCCCAGCCAGGAAAGCAGTTTTTTGTATTCTGGCCTGCGCTCAGACAATACCCGGTTAGCAAACAGGGGAAACAGGCTGTCTGACTGATAAGTGGCCTGAAGGTCATTCATGCCGGTGAACGGAATAAAGGCTTCAGAGGTTAAAGCGCCACGGGTGTAATGGAACTCGAACAGCTGGTTATTCTGAGTGAGCTTACCCACCGTGTGCCAACTTCGCTCCTTCGGGTCTTGCCAGGCTAAAAACACACTGTTCAATTGAGAGCGCATAACAAGCCCCTTCTATTTTCCAAAATCATTTTTTCAGCAAACTGCATGGCTGCGAGTGTTGTGACTTCGTCGGGTACTTTGGCCAGTATGTTGCGTATTCTGTCTTTATCGAGAATTTTCAGTTGCTCCAGCCAGTACCGGGCGGCCTTCGGCCTTTGCCGACTGGCCAGCCTGAACGCCTCTATGGTTTTTAGTGGCTTAGCATCAGATTTAGACTTGTACAGTGCACAAGTTGCCTTACTGACATAAGCCTCAACATTATAGCCTTTGTCTTTTGTTGTCAGCCGGGCCAAACGTTTTTTATCCGGCTCAGTACATCCAAGGCTTGAGGCGTGGTCATAGCTTGGGCATAGAAACTGTTCTCCGGTTTCACCATTAAGCAATATCGCCCAGTTTTCATGGTGTCTGTCCTGATTGCTGATATGTGCATCCAGCAACAGGTAGCCTACAAATACCCCTGCTGCATCCAGGCTGTCCGGAAGGCCGGGCCAGACCGGGGGCTGGTTGTGGGTTTTGGCAGAATCCAGAATCCCCAGTACTTTATAAACCGTATGTTCTTTAACCCGGACAAAGCGGCCTTTCTTTTCACCGGGATAACTACTGTCTTCCATCATTAATAGCTGGTTGCCCAGCGTCATTCGCCATTTTCCGCGGTCTTCGATGATGCTTAAACTGGTGATGCCAATATCGCCCTGATATCTTGCCAGTTCGTACTTAGCGTGGGGGATGCCGAGTTGTTGGCAGAGTTGCTCCGCCACTTTTTCTGACCAGTGCTCTCCGGTCAGAGGCCGAGATTTTTTAAACAGCCACTTTTGGTTGTTGTAGCGATACCAAAACTTTTCTTTGGTACCGAGATCTTCCGGGTTGTCCATATCCTCCTGAATATCGACGACTTTATAAGTCTCTGTCACGGATACACTCCGTCTTGTTAATGAGTGGCGGTGCGTAGTTTAATCATTGGGTGTCAGGTCGTAACTGCTCAAGCAGCAGCTGTGGTGTCCAGCAGCTGTGGTGTCAGGTCTTTCATTGTGCAGTTATGCAAATTGCAAGACCTGACACCGTTTGACACGCCACTGGCCGAACGATGAATAGCTGAAGTTTCACTGACCTGGCCAGAAAAGTGAACTTTTCCATTGTACGAATGTCTCATAATTTAATTCTCTTAAAAACAAGTGCAATGCCAAGTGCAATCGTTGTAGCCAAGTATTTACGCTGACAGATATAGATAAAGGTGTTTTATGAACTCATGGAAGTTATTTATTCTTATTGCCTTCACAACTTCGTTCTGCCTCCATACAAAGGCAGAAACACTGAGTGATGAGCAGTTTCTACAACAGCATGGACTTATATCTCCTATTAGAAAACTTAATGAATATAATAAAATCGGATTTGAAACTGATTATTATATGTTGAGAGGTTTGAGAAGCGAGGATGATAAGCTTGTCATCCTATTAGGTGAAACTCATGTTCACAATCAGGAAGGTTTTGATGCAGGCTCTGAGTTTATTCACCATTTCAAACATAGAATTCTTGAGGGTATCCCTGATGATGAAGTTGAACAGTTTGGTCTGACAGAATTAGTGAGAGAACTCAGGGAAAACAATTATTACCGATCGGAGCAGTTGCCATCACTATTGACTCCGGCACTCAACCAGATAGGAGCCATATCACCAGGTTATCATGGTAGATATTTAATTGGTTTGGGTCACAGCCGTAGTGGTGATAACAACTTCAAGTGCTTCACGTCAGAACAATGGATACAAATGCTCTACGCCAGTTCAAGCAATAATATTCACTGGCTACACAGCATTCTGAAAGATATTGATGAGTGTAAATCTGACTATAGTAGCTCTTTTGCTAAAAAGTTTAAAACACCCGATCTGCATAAATTTAAATTTATCAATCATTGGATGGAAGATGACTTTTGCATCAGGAATGGTGGCGATTATGAACTTTATCTGGTTGGTAAACGAAACAGAAGAGCAGTACATAATATAAAAAAGGTGATAGCCGACTTTCCAGATCAGCAGATTTTTCTTGTAATTACCGGCAAAGATCATCTTTGGGGTATTTATATGCGTCTGCAGGAAAAACGTCTTTTCAGAGATGTCAACCTTGATCACCCCGATGATAGAGTGATTATAAAAACGGATTTTGGCTATAAAAAAATGCCTCGTCAGTGAAATCTGTGGGCAGTTTCTGGCTCAGGTAGCTTGCCAAGCGCATGATATAGGGCGATTTCTGCACATCTATAGGTTCTGAGTCCATACGATTTTCTCGTAGTGAGTTTTATCTTGGTATTCAGACCTTCAACCTAAATTCAGCGGTTAACCCCTGAGCTAAACTCTAACCCTCAACAATATTGAGGGCTCGAAGATGGTTCGACCACCAAAACCCACTCCCCCAAAGGGTGAGTTGTCTGAAATGGAAAAAGATCCCTTATCCGTCAAACTCGAAGTCGATTCTTTCGACGGTAAAATTCATGTCGAGTGGGAGCCTGAAGCATCGGTCACCCCAATGGGACAGCTTCCTTTTTTTATACAGTTTTTAAAAACAGGTCACCGATTTGAACCCTGGATTAACGATTGCCCACTAACTTATAAAAGCCCAAACGCCCCTCAAAAAGTGGATGTGATTGGCTCATTAATGCTTTCCATTCTTTCAGGACATAAACGCTATGCGCATATCGGAACAATTATTGGTGATAAAGTAAACGCTCAGTTGCTCGGGATGAAAAAAATTGTCAGCGATGATTCTGCCAGGCGTGGTTTAAAGAAGATTGACGAAGATGAAGGCGTTGAATGGATGCAAAAATACCTCCATCTCTGTTTTGATCCGTTATTAACCATTCCATGGATTATGGATGTTGATGTTACCGTGAAAACCATTTATGGGCATCAGGAAGGAGCGGTTAATGGCTATAACCCACATAAGAAAGGGAGACCCTCTCATACTTACCACTCATATATGATGGCTAATCTTAAATTAATACTGGAGGTTGAAGTCAGACCCGGAAATCAAAGTCAAAGTAAATACTCTTTACCCGGTTTAATGGAGCTATTAAATCGACTTCCAAAACGCTGCTGGCCTGAATTTGTTCGTGGTGATTGTGATTGGGGAAGTGACCGGGTAATGAGCGAATTGGAAGATGCTGGTTGTCATTATCTTTTTAAAATGAAGAAGCACGGCAACGTTAAGAAAGCCATAGGGAATGCACACTGTAGCGGAGGATGGGTAAAATACGACAACCATTGGGAGGGAAAAGAATCCGTAATTAAACTGTCAGGTTGGAAAAAAGAAAGACGCATAATTATTGTTCGAAGACGGCGTCCTGAAAATGAAATACCGATGTTGGAAAAAGGAATAAAAGAACGTCAACAAACGTTAGCATTAATAGAAGAGCCAGAAAATATAAAAGCTTACGAGTATTCGGTTCTGGTCACATCTCTTGATAATGATATAGTCTCGATCATTAATCATTATCGCAATAGGGCTGACTGTGAAAATAACTTTGATGAAATCAAAAACCAATGGGGCTGGGGCGGTTATGTAACAAAAGATATGGCAAGATGTCGAATGCTGGCCCGAATGGTTGCCTTGGTTTACAACTGGTGGACGCTATACGTTCGATTGAGTAATCCGGACTCCCATAAAGAATCAATTACCAGCCGCCCCTTATTAATGAGTTCAATTGGCAAGCTGACCCACTCTGGCAACCAAAAGAAAATAAAGCTGACAAGCCAGCATCGATGGATGTATAAAATTGCGAAATTACAAAGTGAACTGTGTGATTTTTTTGATTCAATCAAAAGTATCGCACCGCAGTTGAATCCAATTAACGCATGGTGTCGTATTTTAACGAAAGCGGTCTCAAAATTTTTGAAAAAAGGGCAGGTTATTACGATGCAACCATTAATTCGATCGGGCTAATGACTTAAAAAAACGCTGCTCAGAACCGTGAGAAGCTATTCCTAATGGCATGGCTCAGTGGCGTTCAACTGCTGAATTTAGGTTCAACTATCCCGCTGGAAAAGCAGATTGAGAATCTGGACAGCAGAGTAAAAAGCAAAATTAGCGAGGCAATGCCGTGGGGCAAATGCCGTGGTGTCAGGTCTTTCATTGTGCAGTTATGCAAATTGCAAGGCCTGACACCGTTTTACCACTGCCTGAATGTAACTTTTCTACAAACCACTAAACATAAGCTCAAAGTCGTCTACTTTTAGAGTATGCAAAATGCTCATGTTTCAGGATCAGGCACAACACCTGCATTACTGCCTGCCCCCTTTGCTACCTCGCAGGTCATCCTCACCAAGCAGGAACACATCCAGCTAAAACAGCAGGCCAACCTCTGGCATGCCATGTGGAAGGCGGCCTGTGGCCGAGAGAAAAAAGTATTGGCTAAAAATGCCTCTCTTATCGCTCAGCATAAAGCCGAAATGGCTGGGTTGAACACCCAGGTCGCTGATCTGAAATCAGAACTGGCACACATGAAGCACTTGCTTTTCGGTCGTAAATCAGAGAAGACCAGTTCTTCTTCAAAGAAAAGTGGCAATACTACCCGGCCACCTTCAAATCGAAAACGAGGTCACCAGCCCGGAGTCCCCGGCTCTGGTCGCCATCTTCACAACAACCTGCCAGTGGTTCATGAGTCTGTAGACTTACCAGTGGACAAACAGTGTTGTACAGTCTGTCACCGGCCATTCAAGTCTTTTTTCAATGACGACAGCTGCGACGTAATTGAAGTTGAAGTTAAGGCTCACGTTCGTCGTTATCACCGAAGGCATTACCAAAAAACTTGCCAGTGCCCTGAAACGCCCAATATTACTACTCCACCACCTCCACCAAGACTCATCAACAAAGGAAAGCTTGGTATTTCTGTCTGGGTGGAGCTGTTGCTGAATAAGTACGCATACGGCATCCCCATAAACAGGCAACTTGAGTCTTATAAGACTCAGGGACTGGAACTGTCGCAGGCGACCATCTCCTTTGGCCTGGAAGCTATAACGCCCTTTTTTGAGCCGGTTGCCGAAGCTACTCGGGAATTCGTCGCCAGTAGCGATCAGTGGCATGCTGATGAAACCCGGTGGATCAGCTGGGCACATGAGACCACAGGTTCTCACAAACATTGGCTTTGGGTATTTCTCTGTGATCAGGCGGTTTATTTCAGCATTGCTGACACCCGTGCGGCTGTCGTACCAGAGTCGATCATTGGTGACGGGGCTGGAACGCTGGTGTGTGACCGATACTCAGCGTACAAAAAGCTTGCGAATGATGCGGTGTCTATTAATTTAGCTTTCTGCTGGGCTCACGTCAGGCGGGATTTTATTGACGCTCAACGAGGTGATCCGGAGTTGGAGAAATGGAGCGCCACCTGGGTGAACAGGATTGGTCGTTTATATCATCTTAATAGTCAGCGACTTGAAGTGCTTGATGAACCAGAGCAGCTAGCAACACAGCAGTTACGGCTTGAACATCAGGTAGAGCAGATGGCAATCCAGAGGGATCAGGAACTTAATCGTCCTAAACTGCGAGTCAGAGCGAAAAAAGTGCTCGAAAGTCTACAGAATCACTGGGAAGGATTGACCCGCTTTGTCACTGATCCCGGTATCCCCATGGATAACAACGCTGCAGAGCAAGCACTGCGCACAGGTGTCGTTGGCAGGAAGAATTACTACGGCTCTGGCAGCGTATGGAGTGCTGATATAGCCGCTTTTCTATTCAGCGTTTTTATGACGCTAAAGCTTTGGGATATTAATCCAAAAATCTGGCTGGGTGCCTATCTTGAGGCTTGTGCCATAAATGGCAGGAAGCCACCTAATGATCTCACTCCTTATCTGCCCTGGTTAATGAGTGAGGAGCGGCTTTGTGAAATGCGCAATCATGATCCGCCAAAGGTATAACAATTGGAGGCAACAATAGGGAAAAGCGGTGTCTTAATTGCTAATTTTGAAGCGGTTTGTAGAAAAGTTACGCCTGAATATACACGTCCGATCTGACGGTGATGTCAGGGTATTTTTGCAACAGCTTTTTATCGTAAGTCACCAGAGGAATGACCTGAGCTTTCGCCACAGCAATAAAAAGGGTGTCGTAAGCCGGGTGTTTGTTTTCACAGGCCAGAATCAGAGCCTCACGCCAGTAATGCTCGCTTGGATGAACCTGGTTGAACAGGGTGTTGGCATCCTGAAGCAGGTCCAGGCCGGTTTGAACGGATATGGCTTTACGGGTGATCCATTGCCATAACACATTTGTCAGTTCTGGCCTGACTGAGTCAGGAACGTGAATGGTTTCTGTACCAGCGATGGCGGCCAGTGAGTCTTTTCCATAATTTGTTTCGTTTAGAAGGCCATAGGCAAACACCATGGTATCAATGACAGCGGCTTTCATGGGTTTATCTGGCATTATGGGCGTCCTTCGTTGCGCCACTCGTCCATCTCATCATGATGGGTTTCCGGAAGCTGCTTCCAGCGATTTCTGATTCGGTGAACTACTCGCCCCTGAAGGAGCGAGCTTCCAATACTAAGCAGCTACCGCAGTAGTTACCGTTCTTTTCTTTTTTGACGTTTCGTTGCCAGATGCGAAAGAAGCCTTGGCTTTTCTCGTCTTACGAATGGCTCCACGTCCTTTAGTCAGCACAGGAATACCCTTGCCGACGAACTCCGTTCCAGAGTCTAAAAGTAAATTAATTGCTCATTTCTTAGTTACGATGCTGGCGTTTCGGTCAGCGTTGTCAACGTGTCCGCAGCTACCGCAAGAAAACAGTGCCTGTGTCTTGCGGTTGTCGGGGTGAGTGTAGTCGCATTCCGCACACTCTTGACTCGTATAATGTGCAGGTACTTTGAATACTGCCTTACCTGCTTTTGCCGCTTTGTAGCGGGTGTAACTTTCCAGATAATGCCAGCCAACATTTAGCGCAGCCTTGTTGAGCCCTGCTTTGGCCCTGGCTCTATTTGGAACAAACTTGCCGTTTATATCTTTCCTGGCCTTTGGCTTGCGAGTCATCTTCGAGGTTTTCAGGTTCTCGAAAATGATGACCTTAGCCTTGCTGTCGACCATCTTCCGACTGGTTTTGTGGCAGAAGTCCTGTCGGATATTGGCAACCTTCTTATGTTGACGGGCTATCCGTTTTTTTGTCTTTTGCCTACGGTTAGAGCCTTTGCTTTGGCGAGATAGACGACGTTGTAGTTTTTCAACGTACCGCTTGCGCTTATCCATGCTCTTTTTCTGATTCTCCGTGAAGTCGTAAGCCTTCACGCCGGTATGCGCTGGTATTGCAACACCACGGTCCACGCCAATGACATATTCTTCCAGCCATTCTTTAGAAGCGCCTTTCAGGTACTCCAGGTGTTCCTTTTCTGTTGCGGGTTCTTCCGATCCATCGTCATAGCAGAAAGAAACGAAGTAACGACCAATCTCTTTCCTGATGTAAAGGGACTTTGGCTCGTTGAATGCACCGTGGGACTTGAACGACAGATAACCAATATTGTTGGTCTTTGTGCCAATGAATAAGCGGGTTACGCCGTCTTCACAGACATCGAACCGGAACAATTCTTTTGTGAGGTAAATGCTGCCCTTGTCTGTCTTTGGCTTTCTTTTTGGTTTGCCGCACAACCCTTTCATGTGCTTCTGGAAGGTGTGATACCAGTGAGTAGCTGAATTTCTGATTATCTGGCTGGGACAGCTATAGAGCCACGGCGAAAGCTCTCTGCTTTTAAATTGAGCGGCCTTAGTGTCAACCGGCGCAAATGTCCCGACAGGGCAATATTTTCTTGCGTAGGCGCTGTAGTAGCGATGTTCGTCACACTTGGCATTCCAGATAAACCGGGCGCAACCCATCCACTGAGACAGGATCAGCTTTTGCTGGTCTGTTGGATTGGCTTTTAATCGGATGCCCTGAAGCATTGCAGTGCCTGTTATGTTGAATGCCTTTATGCTAGAGCAGCTAAGCGCTAAAAACCATGCAGGCAGCACTAGTATTTTCAGCAAAGTATCGCCGGAACGTATTCACGAGGGAAATGACCGATCAACTTCGTGAGATCTTTTCAGAAACCTGCCCGCAAATGGAGTGCCACTTTCAGAAAATTCGTTAAGACTTCTAAACGATCGTCACAGCAAGGCTAGCGCCTTGCGCTGGCTAGACCCGCCTCTAAAGAAGCGGGTTTGCGCCAGTGTTTCGATCAATCGTATCTTGTTTTTTTGGGTAGCTGGCTTCCAGTAGTTCCCGAACTTCTTGATCCATAGAGCGGTTAGCGGCCCTGGCTTTCAGCTTCAGGCGTTCGACCAGCTCATCGGGCAGGTTTCTTATGGTTAGCGTTGCCATAATTCGGTGCTCCTGCTTGTTCCACCTTTATAGTGCTAGCGCATTAACAGCATTTCATCTCCGGCTGGCGGCAGGGTATCCCATTTATTCAGCTCTTCAGGCATCTGTGCTCCTGTGTCGCATTGTGCCAGCAGTTCCTCCAGCGAGTAGCGGGGGCAGCGCTTTGCTTTGGTGATCACCAGCCGGTTTCGCTCTTCGGAGGAGTTACCGATTTTACGAATAGTGGCGCTCATTGATTCCCCCTTATACACTGTTATAACCCGAAGTTTACCCGCTGCCGAAAGCAGTCGGGTAGAACGAGTTGGGAAGTGGCATGTTAGTTTTTTGGAAAGGATTGACGGATGAGAAGTTCAAGCTGGTTTATACGCTCTTGTGTCTCTCCGCGTTGCTCATCACTTCGCTTGAAAGCTGCGAGCATTGCTTCTGCCAGGGCAGAGACATCGGCTTTAATACCTGCAAGTTCACGATCCTGCTGGGCAAACCGTGTACGCATTTCTTGCCTTGTGGCCAGTATCTCCTGGTGTGTATCACCAGTGATATTGATGAGGCTACGTACTGCACTATCCAGCGCTTCAAAGTGTGACTCAAGGCGCTCAACTCTGGCTTCTAAACCCATAACTACTACCTGTTTTTATTGGTTGGGGTATGAATATAGCAAAGATCGGCACAAAGACACCTGACACTGATCTTACCAACAGCAAGCGTGTCTGCCTCCAGAGTATTTGTCCAACCGACTGTCGGACAATTGGCTCTTCGTGAAATCCGGCCAGGCATCTGCAAAGGCTCGCATGGTCATCAGGTTGCTGCGGGAAAAGCCTTTAAGGTCGGCAGCCAGCACAGGAGAAATATTCAGATACGCTACCGCCAGAGACGTAAATAATCTGAACCAGTTATTCTTGCGTATGTCTTACAGCAAAAAGAGACAATGTGCGTGGCACTTTTAAGTGGTGCGATTGTACCACCTCTGCTGTCAGTGAGTAGCCGTAAGTGAATAAAGGGGTCATGACAAGGTCATCGGGGAATTAACCTCAAGAATGCAATATTAACCTGTTTGAATAATGACAAAAAAATCCCGGACAGAAGAGACTATCCGGGATTTTTCAATGCTGCTTCAGGTATCAGGAGGTATCAGGCGTAACGACGCACTTCACCCTGACCATCAACATTTTCAACGCAACGACCACACAGGCTTGGGTGCGCTTCAATCTGACCAACGTCTTCACGACGATGCCAGCAACGGTCACACTTCTCGTGTGCAGACTTGGCAACCGCTACTTTCAGGCCTTCCACATCGGTAGCCATCGCATCAGTCGCTTTAGCCAGTGGCTTCAGTTCTGCTTTGGAAGTGATCAGAACAAAACGCAGTTCTTCACCCAGCTGGTTCAGTTTCTGCTGTAGTTCTTCGCTGGCAAACAGGACCAGGTCGGCTTCCAGACCACCACCAATTACGCCTTCCTTACGGGCATCTTCCAATGCTTTGTTCACCGCAGTTTTCACCGCAAGGATGGAGTCCCAGTCAACGTCACTGCTATCCATCGCCAGCAGACCTTCATACCAGGTATCCAGCAAAACGTGCTGGCTGCGCTGACCCGGAATGGCCTGCCAGATTTCATCCGCCGTAAAGGTACAGATCGGGGCAATCCACAGTGCAAAGGCCTGAGCGATATGATACATCGCGGTCTGACAGCTGCGACGAGCCAGACTGTTTGCCTGGGTGGTGTACTGACGATCCTTGATGATATCCAGATAGAAGCCACCCAGATCCAGCGCGCAGAAGTGATGAACTTTCTGGTAAACGTTCAGGAAGTTAAAGCTGTCGTACGCTTCAATCACATCTTTTTGCAGGTTCAGGGCGCGGTCAACCGCCCAGCGGTCCAGAGACAGCATATCGTCCCAGGCAACGATATCCGTTTCCGGGTTAAAGCCGCTCAGGTTAGACAACAGGAAGCGTGCCGTATTACGAATACGACGGTAGCTGTCTGCGGTACGCTTCAGGATCTCATCAGAAACCGTCATTTCTGCGGTGTAATCCGTGGCAGATACCCACAGGCGCAGAATATCAGCACCCAGTGATTTAAAGACTTTCTGCGGTGCGATCACATTGCCCAGAGACTTGGACATCTTGCGACCATTGGCGTCTACTGTAAATCCGTGGGTCAGCAGCTGTTTGTAAGGAGGCACACCTTTCGTCGCAATACCGGTCTTCAGGGAAGACTGGAACCAGCCACGATGCTGGTCAGAACCTTCAACATAAACGTCAGCGGGCGACTGCAGGCCTTCACGACGATCCAGTACCGAATAGTGGGTAACACCGGAGTCAAACCATACGTCCAGAGTGTCAGTCACCTTAACGTACTGGTCGGCATCCTGCGCGGACAGAATTTCAGCCGGTTCCAGATCGAACCAGGCATCCATACCGTCCTGCTCAACCTTTTGAGCGACCTTTTCAATGAGTGCCGGGGTATCCGGGTGCAACTCTTCTGTTTCTTTATGAATAAACAGCGCAATCGGCACACCCCAGGTGCGCTGGCGGGATACACACCAGTCCGGGCTCTGGGACAGCATGGACTCCATGCGGTTACGTCCCCAGTCAGGCGTGAACTTCACATCCTTCAGAGACGCCTGAGCCGTTTTCAGCAGACCTTCTTTTTCCATGCTGATAAACCACTGTGGCGTGGCACGGAAAATCAGAGGCGTTTTGGTACGCCAGCAGTGCGGATAGCTGTGCTGGAATTTCGACTGAGCCAGTAGGCGACCATTCTCAACCAGAGCCTCAACCACCAGCGGGTCAACTTTGTAAACATGCTCACCGGCAAAGCGTTCAACGTTGCTGCGGAACACACCAGCGTCGTCCAGATAGTTCAGGGTGGTAACGCCGTATTTTTTGCCCACATTAAAGTCATCGACACCGTGGTCAGGCGCCGTGTGAACAGAGCCTGTACCGGCATCCGTGGTGACGTGATCACCCAGGATCATTGGCAGCTCACGATCGTAAAACGGATGAGCTACCTTTTTGCCTTCCAGCTTCGCACCCAGCGTCCGGGCGATGATGGTGAAGTCTTCAATGCCGTAACGCTCCATCGCGCTTTCCAGCAGCTCTTCACCCAGAATCAGCCGGGCTGGTGCGCCGTTGACTTCGCACTGTACCAGCGCATAGCCCAACTCTGCCCCCAGGGTCACGGCCTGGGAAGATGGCAGGGTCCATGGTGTCGTGGTCCAGATAACCACCGCAACTTCACCTTCACCCTGTTCGCCGCTATTCTCTCCACTGTCCTCGCCACTATCCTCGCCACTATCAAAGTCAAAAGCAGACAGCAGATCCGCTTCATCCAGCGCAGCGTAACGTACGTCCACCTGGGTAGAAGTTTTATCCTGATACTCCACCTCCGCTTCAGCCAGCGCAGAACCACCCACCACACTCCAGTAAACCGGCTTGTAGCCTTTAACCAGATGACCGTTGTCGGCGATTTTACCCAGCGCACGGATAATGTCCGCTTCCGTCTGGAAGTCCATGGTCAGGTAAGGTTGGTCCCACTCACCCAGAATACCCATGCGTTTGAAATCGTCTCGCTGGCCATCCACCTGTTTGGCGGCGTACTCACGACACTTTCTGCGGAAGGTTTTAAAGTCCACCTTGTCGCCCGCCTTGCCCAGCATGCCTTCAACCTTGTGCTCAATAGGCAGGCCATGGCAGTCCCAGCCGGGGACATAAGGCGCGTCAAAACCACTCAGGGTTTTGGACTTGACAATGATGTCCTTGAGAATCTTGTTAACGGCGTGACCAATATGGATATCACCATTGGCGTAAGGAGGGCCATCATGCAAAATGAACTTGTCACGCCCCTGACTGACATTCCGAATCTCTTCATACAGATTCATGTCGTACCAGCGTTTGAGCATTTCCGGCTCGCGCCTGGCCAGATTTCCGCGCATCGGAAAATCAGTCTCTGGCAAGTTCAATGTGTGCTTGTAGTCGGTCATAGTCTTGTTACCGGAATCTCACCATCACATCGGTCAGCATTAAGAGGAATTCTTAAAGCTTGAAATATTACTCGTTTAATCAGTCAAAATACCACGGGCAGTGGTCACATCATTACTGATGGCTGCCTGCAATGCTTCGAGCGATTCAAATTTCTGGGCATCACGAATTTTTTCGACAAACTCAACCCGCAATGTCTGACCATACAGGTCTCCTTTGAAGTCCAGCAGGTGAACTTCCAGCAAGGCAGTTGTCGCATCAATGGTTGGCCGTGTTCCCAGGTTAGCCACACCATCATAGCTTTTCAGCGAGCCATGACTCTCCACCCAGCCCCGCACCGCAAACACGCCCTGTACTGGCAGGCGATTACGGCAAACCCGGATATTCGCAGTGGGAAAACCCAGCGTACGTCCCAGCTGTTGCCCTTTAATCACTCGCCCAAACATAGCAAATGGACGCCCCAGTAGATGCGCTGCACCTTTCAGGTCTGCGTTTGCCAATAAATCTCGTACCTTTGTACTGCTAATGCGGTTCTGATCGTGTGTTACCGTGCGGGTGTCACACACCTCAAAACCATGCCGGTCACCCATGCTCCGAAGGTGGAAAAAGTCACCGGCACGGTTCAGCCCGTAACGAAAATCATCGCCCACAATCAGGTAACGAACGTCCAGTCCCTGCACCAGAATATCCATGACAAACTCGTCGGGCGTCATGTTCTGCAGTTTGCTGCCAAAAGGCAGGCACAAGACCTGATCCACTCCACAATCGTCCAACAGCGACAGTTTTTCCCGCAGGCTGGTCAGCCTGGCCGGTGCTTTATGCCCCTGAAAAAACTCTCTTGGCTGGGGTTCAAAGGTAATGACACAGACCCTGACACCAAGGTCAAAGGCTTGCTGTCGCAGGGTTTCAAGAATGGTGCGATGCCCAAGGTGAACACCATCAAAATTCCCTATCGTTGCGACACAGGCCCGGTGCTCTGGTCTAATATTGTGCAATCCGCGGATCAACTGCATTGGGCGGCTTATTCTCGTTCAGGCTGGCAAATGGTCGATTATATCCCAGCTGGTCAAATGGTCACAGGGGGATACGCTCAACGGGACATAAATTTAAAAGGTTTAGCGATAATATGAAAGTATTCAGCAGGGCATTTGCCGCTATTTTTACCACAACCCCTTGTTTCAGCCTGATTCTACTTCTGTCTGCTTTTACGCCAGTGGCAGATACAGTAGCAGCAGACGAAAACCTGGACATTGCAATGCTTTATCACAAATTTACCACTGAGGAATTTCCCGCACTGGATGAAGCTATACAATCAGTGTTGTTAAAAACACCATTAGAACACTCCGTCCAGGCGCTGAACAAAGTGACCACAGACGTTTATAAAGACTGGCATATGAATGCATCTTCAGTCAGAAATATAACGATTCCAGACACTACGCGCCTCACTTTAAATACTCTGAAACCTTCAGGTTTTGAAGGTTTACTCAAATCTCAAGTCTTACCCAGTGCCCCCACAAACTGGGAACAGCCAGACCAGCAACTGATCGTTTCCCGATTTTTATCTATGCTGGGAATTGCCATTACACAGAACCCGGAATTGAAGCCCCTGCATGATCGTCTCTGGGTATTTTTTGACTGCGATGATCATACCTGTCGGGAGATCGCGAATTCAAAGGCGGGAGAGTTTAAAGAAACTGACATCTCTACATTTACAGCTGTTTATAGTGACTGCCTCGCAACCCTTATCCATTACAAAGAGCACCTGACGCAATTGTGTGACCTCCTCCCGCTAAAGCTTGTATATTAAGCAGAAAAACTTCCTCTCATCTTTAAGCCTTTATATTAATTGATTTGTAAAAGGCGATGAGTAATAAAAAATTATTACAATGAAATGGGTTAGAAAAGGTAACAATCGCCCAATGAGCGCTACAATAAAGGCTGTTTTCTCAGTAAGTTTGTTTTCTACGCCCATTCAACAAGACTTTATCTCCAATTCTGGCTGACTAACCAAACAGCGTTTTGATCTGTTGTCAGACCTCTCTGTTTCAGGTATTTCTCATGAAGAACAAGTACCGCTCCACCCTGCGCACTATTTTCAAGGCTCTGTGCCTGTACGTATTTTCAGCCCCCTTGGTTTATGCCCTTTCACCTGAATACTCATTGTCGGAAAAACAGAAATATCGACAAGTCTACAACTTCATGATCCTTTACGTACATAAGGAGACCGAGCGGCTAAGCCAACCCTTACTAACTGAAACTTTTTCACCCGGCAGCGGCAATATGCAGTTTTCAAAAGCCGAGGAACCTGATAATCCTGAGATCAGCAAAATCAGATCCTTAGTCACGAAAGGTCTGAGTCAATTTTTCAAAGACCGGATTACCCAGACACAGTCTCCGGATGAACCTGGTCAAAAAAGGATTTTGCCCCCGGACCAATTAAACCTTGCACAGTTAAACGAAGTAGCAGAAAGAGAAGCAAAACATGACAACTACTTCAACAGACTGATGCGAGAAGTCACTACCAAATACAAAGACAAGCAAGAAGAAATCAGACACCTCAACGCTGTTTCAAAAGCAAAAGCAGGCAAACCTCATGTGCTGGACAAAAATAAGGTTCTTGAACAGAGGGATGCCATTATTAAGACAGCTGAAGCTGACAACCCAATGTTCGGCGAAGCCAGGCGTGACCAACGAACTCTGGATAATGAGTCTGTAGAAGCAATATGTCCGAATGGCGCTAACAATCCTGAAAATGTTAAGCGCGTAGAAAGAATCCTTCCATCCGAAAAATGGGATTTTATATTTCCCAAGAGGCTAAAAGAGTACACCTATGAGAACTTCCTGAAAGGTATTGGCAAATATCCGGCATTATGTCAAACCTACGCAGACGACAAAGATTCCGATGCAATTTGCACCAGAGCCCTGGTCACCATGTTTGCACATTTCACTCAGGAAACCGGTGCCCATATTCCAGGCGGAGAATATCCGGAATGGCGGCAGGGGCTGGCATACCTGAGAGAGATAGGCTGGACAGAAAAGTCCGAGAATGGCTACGGCATCTGCGCCCCTGATTTATGGCAGGGCAAAGCCTACCCTTGCGGCAAATTTCCGAATGGGCAGTACAAAAGCTACTTTGGGCGCGGCGCCAAACAGCTGAGTTATAACTACAACTATGGGCCATTCTCCATTTCCATCTACAACAATGTCCGCACACTGTTGAACTCGCCGGAAAGAGTGGCTGACACCTGGTTAAATCTGGCCAGCGCCGCCTTTTTTTACATCTTCCCAGCCCCCCCCAAGCCTAATATGCTCAGCGTGATGGACGGAAGATGGATGCCCAATCAATTTGACCTGGAAAGCGAGCGTAGCCCCGGCTTTGGCGTCACCACTATGATCATCAATGGCGGCGTAGAATGCGGTGGTCCGGTTGAAAATGCACAGTCCCTAAACAGAATCGAATACTATAAAAAAATTGCTGAATATCTGGGATTGCCCATACCAAAAGACGAAAAACTAGGCTGCGCCAACATGAGGCAATTTGACGCTAACAGCTCAGCCGCTATCAATATCTACTGGGATCAGGACTATACATGGAACCCTAATAACAAGGACGGCCTTTCCTATCGTTGCAAGCTGGTCAGCTATCAAACCGCTTACAATGCTTTCATCGAAGGTGACTACATCAAGTGCCTGATCGACAAATTCAATGTTGTTATCAAAGATGATAGCGGCATTATACCGCCCAGAGCCTATGCCGGAGGTGACCTGAATGTCATGGCACCGGAAAGTGGACTTCGCGCTGTAAAACTTGACGGCAGAGCGTCAAAAGCCTACGGCGATAATAAAATCACCCACTGGGAATGGACAGAGATTGGGACAGGCCGCAGGCTCGACCTCACTAACCAAAACAACGACGTAGCCACGGTAAACGTCATGCCCGCTGATACCTCTCAGGTATATCAGTTCCAGCTGGAAATTACAGACAACAAAGGTGCCAAGGGTATTGACACCATGAGCCTTATGATTGATCCCTACTCATGTGGAACTCCCATTAGTATTGAACTGAGTAGCGAGAACAAAGTAGCTTCGCAGAAAGAATTGCAAGTTACAGCCATGTTCAGTGACCCTGACATCGTTGGCAAAGTCCCCCACTACCAGTGGAGTTCATCAAGGCAGATCACCCTGAAACCTTCAGAAGACAATACGTTTGTTTCATTCACTGCACCTGCCACAAAAATTGCTTTCGATGTCAGTGTTTCACTGGTCGTGACGGATAACGAAGGTAACCAGGGCAGTGCATCAAAAATTATTGAGGTGGTTCCATCATCAGAAGGTCACTACCCAGCCTGGAAAGAAGGCACTCATTATCATGGAGGATCAAGGGTTTCCCTTGATGGTCAAGACTATGAATGCAGGCCCTTCCCATTCAGTGGCTGGTGTGGCCAAAGCGCCTACCATTATCAGCCCGGAAAAGGCAGTCACTGGCGGGATGCATGGATAAAAATTGCTAAAGAAGACTAGTGTCAGCTGCAATGTTTTCTGATAGTTAACCCGATAATTGTAAATCCTGTAAAAGCCAGCGGGTTGTCGTTTTCTTTGACAACAACCCGCTGCCTGACCAGGGCTGAATCAGTCAGCCTGCTCTAAGGATCCATTCTGCTGTTTTTAAAATCCATACCCGCCTTTTTTAATACGAACAGGCTGTTCCCAGGATAACTTTGGCATTTCTGGTACTTTCCGCCAAACACTGTAGCGATCGGTTAATTCGTTGCTCTCTTTTATTTTTTGCACCGGAAAAAATATATAACTGACTTCTTCATTTTTAGTGGAAACCCGGTACAACTTATCGACTGACAATTTAAGTACATGGGTTGTCTCCTCAGCCACAGTAGTGAACGTTAAACTTTCCTGCGGAACCCACTGACTTGGTACAGGTGAAAACAATTCGACCCTATACTCTGTATCAGGCTTTAAGTCCATAAGCACCACATCATGGATCCATAGACTGTCCGGGTCATTAAAATAGGCAGGAAAAAAACCTTCTTTACCGTTTATTTTCATGACAGGAAGCGTCATCTGCCGAACCGCTTTAAGATGGCGGTCGAATACCAGAACTTTCGTCAGTTTGGCCAGCGTTGTTTTCTTGGAGCCGTTTTTCGGATAGCTGTATTGTGCTATTTCATCGGATACACCCACTCTCTTACCCAGAGCTTGCCAGATATCTTCATTAGCAGACTGCAGATTCGATAAAATATATCTGCCACATTCTTTACGCTCATATTCACAGTAAGACAAACAGTTAGAAATCATCTGATATAAAACCTTCCAGCGAACAGACGCAGGAACTCCAGCCTCTTTAATCTGATCGTAATAACCAACTAATACATAAGCTAACTCTTCACCTAAATATTTAAAGTAAGAATAATTACCGAAAAGAAGGTGGTACGGCTTTTTGCTTTTTTGAATATTGGTACGATCAGAACATTCGAACGTAGTATCATGGCGATAAACAACTCTTTTATCTGTCGAAGCGGATCTTAAAGTACTGTGAGAAGCAAAAAGTATGGGCACTTTAAATTCAGAAGGTGGTACTTTGCTCGCTATCATCTTCAAATCTTCTAACAAACCTAATTGCGTGTAATCAACCAGGTATTTACACAGTTGGTCATTTATGCCTCTTTGTCCTGAATCAGCACAGGGAGAGCTCTTTATAGCTTGTGTAAACTGTGTAGCAGTGAACGAGCCACTTTCTCTTGAGTAGTGTTCCCTACTGTGAGGAAATGCAGGATAGGGTGTGGAAATATATGGATTCTCAGGCTCAATAAAATAGTATTTACTGTTTGCATCAGGTTGACTACTCCGCAATATCCAGGTGCCTGACATCAAATCAAACAGCTTTTTCGAGCCGTCTAAATCTAAATAGAAAAGTTTAAAAGTAAGGTTTTTTTGCAGCCAATATATCTGATAGTGGTCAGGTGGCAGATTTAAGACCCTGCTTGCTGTACGTCCTTCTTTAGTTATCAGTTGCCGCTGCCCCTGATAGCTTAAGCTGGGTAAAAATCGTGGTTCAGTCACTCGAAACTGACCAAGCCTGGCACGCAAAGCCACCAGTACAGTTTCAGGTTTATTGTCGGCCTTAGTGCTGGAAAAGCCCGCTAAAAAATCAGACACAGCCCCTGTCTTTTTCCAGTCTGCCTGTATTCGCTCTCTCTCAAGCAGCTGTTGAAAACAGGCGACTGCCAACTCTTGTGAGCCTGCACCACTGCTGATACCACAAAACACTCTGGCCAGATCAGCTATTTCAGCAATTCGATGCTGACTCTGATGTTCCGGATACACCGCATCAATCGTATGGGCGAGCAGCCAGAGCCACTGCTTAACCAGAGGTTTTTTGACTCGCTTCAACTGAGCAACTTTCAGTCCTGAAGCGTGCCAGAGGGCAGTATCCTGAGACAGGTGGTTCAGCCTGTGCCGTTTCTGTTCTGTTGTTACTGGCTCTCCATCGTAATAGCTCATACCAATACTGACCGGACAGTTATCACTGGAATGGCAGGATTCTTTCCAGTTATTCAATTGCTTTATTGTCTGTTGGCGTTGATGGGGGGGACGTCCTGACAAACTAAGGAGCAGGCGGTTATTCTCTGCAATGAGCCCATTGATGAAAGGCCAGGCAGGAGGAATAAGCTCTCCATCCCTGGTAACAATAAGATGCAGCATGCTGCGGCTTTCATTGTAAAACAGTTTTGCGTCATTCAGCGTGGTCATATGCTGAGTTTTCATACCTGCAAAAATCTTAAGCACACTTAATCCATGCTGCCAAAAAGGCTTGTCATCAACCATCGTCAGTGTCGACTGAATGAATTCACCGTCCTCCAGCACATTGATGGAAACCTGAATGGTATTATCGCTTGCTGGTCGCTCCTTCATGTACAGCAATTCCAGACTGTTATGATCACGAACCAGAACCATTAAGGTCAGAGGAGCGTTTGCCAGACTGAAAACACCACTGCTAATTGCCACCGGCCATGAGACCATAAGAGCTGCCTTGCCAAAAAAACGGGGGGCTTTAGTATTAAGCGCATTCTCTGGAAGCGGAAAAACATTCAGGCTTTCATAATTATTTTTGAGAATTTGCCTTTCAACATTGGAGAAACATTTAAGCTGAGTTCCCGCCGGCAGGCTGCCACAATAAGCACCAAACAGACTTATTTTTTTCAACTGCTCCGAAAGGCTGGTTTCCAGGCACCCGGAGGTGTTCATCAGAAGCTCGAGAAATTCGAACTGCTCAGGCCAGCTCAGGTCGGCAAAGGCAATATAACGCTCAGGCAAGAGGTAAAAATTATCGCCCACACTGCCGGAGGCCACACTACTGACAGGAAATACAGTAAGAATATCGTCGTTCTTCTGCTTTCGATACAGAGTGTAACGAGACATTAAGAGGTCATGGCGTAAATCCCAGACCAGAAACATCAAAGTCTGTTTGTCAGGCGGTTGTTGCAGACAAAGTTCTATTAATCCGTAATCGGGCAACGAATAACAGGGGTGTTCTGTCTGTTGTTTTATTTCTGCCTTATTGGGTGCTTTTACGGAAGTGTCACTCAATAACATACCCGTTCCTCCGTCATTCCCGCGAAAGTGGGAATCTACCACGGCTGTGGCTCCCCGCATTCGCGGGGATGACGATGGGATATTTTTCTCTGCTACTTCCCTGAAGGGTTTACTGCCTGACCCGCTTCCACCGGAACTTTTGATTACAAATAATGCCAAAGCAACAGAACCTGCTGACACCAGTATTTTTGCCATATGACCCGATGAAAAAGTCATCATCCGGTTAATAAACTGTCCAAAGTTCTGTTGCCCGGAAGCCATGGCCACTGTTGTTTCCTGAACTATTTCAAGCTTCGGAACATCTGAAGCCTGTGATTGTGGAGTTTTAGCTGACTGTTTCTGCGGTAAGTGCTTTCTACTTCCATTATTGTCGTTGGTTCCGTTTTTTTTTGAACCAACAGTTTTTCTATGATTTTTTGGCCTCGTTTCTTTTTTTCCCTCTTCCCTTTTGTCACTCTTTATTTGCAGGCAGTGACTATTGTCTGGTGAGCAGGGTTGCTCACAGCCAGCAAGCCCTGATGAAGCAGAACAGACTTCCGCAGTAACAGAAGTCGCAGAAGCTGGTGCCCTCTGTCTTAACCCTTGATTTTCCTGTTCCAACCGGGCAATTGTATCTTCAAGTTCTCTTTCACGTTCTGTTGCCTGAGAGCCGCTCTCAAGTGCCTCTTGTTTTAAACGTTCATTTTCATACTCTCTCCTTGAGACTAATTTTTTAAGTCGTTCTAATTCATCACTCTTACCTTCATTGTCTGTTTTCAGCCATTTAATTTCCTTGTCTCTTTTAATGGCATTTATTTTACCCGCCTTGTACTTTTCTTCCCTCTCCTTGCTCTGTTCCTCCAGCTTCTGTTGCAACTGATCTAACTGGTAACGCAAGTCATTCAATTGCTGCTGAGAATTATGAAGCTGTGACTGAAGTTGATGAATAATATAGGAATTCTGGAACTGTCCAGCCTGCCAGGCTTGTAGTGCTTGCTGTTGGTTTGAAACAAGAACCTCTGCATTGGAAATCTGAGCCCGTAAGCGCCAGTGTTCCTGAAAGTCAATCAGAAGCAAATGAGGTGCCCTGTTTGAATGAGGATACTGTTTATAGAACGATAAAATCGCACGAATATAAGTATTAATATCCACAGTAGGATTACTGCTTCTAACCCCTTTCAGGTGTGCGACAATAGATTCAACAGTGCTCTCTTTCAACAGATAAACTGTTTGTTCTTCAGTAAGAACATGCTCCTGAACCATTTTTTCAAAAGTGTCTTTCAGACCATCAGCTTTGACCACATCGACAGATACAATCAGCAAACCAATAACCAGTAAAGCCCTTGCAAGAAGCCCGCTGCATTGTTTAATCATTGCCAGCCCCAGTTATAAAGCCTGATCAGATTAGATAACAAACAGGCTATCTTCCAGTAACTTTGAGTTGAATGGGAAACTGATTAATAGAAAAGCAGAAAGCGACTAAAACAGAAAAGAGCTTAGGGAAGCAGCAGAACATAATATATCGCTGTTGGCGGTTGGCGGTTGGCGGTTGGCGGTTGGCGGTTGGCGGTTGGCGGTTGGCTGTTGGCTGTTGGCGGTTGGCGGTTGGCGGTTGGCGGTTGGCTGTTGGCTGTTGGCTGTATGAGCAGCTAATAGCCAAAAGCCAACAGCCAAAAGCCAAAAGCCCGGTAAGTTATTGAATGCTGCGCCCCTTATGGGGGCTGGCAAGTCCCTCTGCCAGCAAATTTTTGCCTAAAACTTTTTAACAGCAACGGCATCGTTGTCAATGTCGGAACTGGGACGGACGAATACCAGACAGCAGCAAACTGAAACCATAAGCAGCCAGACCTGCCGCAACGGTAAACGACATCTGACCTACACGCTGCCACATTGACCAGTCCAGCCATTGCTGAACCTCACCGTCCATCATCAGCAAAACAGCCGCCATCACCGCATTGGCAAACAACAGACGGCCAGCATAAAGCCACCAGCCTGCCTGCGGTTTAAATACCCCTGCTTTCTTCAGCCCCAGGAACAGCAGACCCGCATTCATAAAGGCCGATATGGTCGTCGCTAATGCCAGACCCACATGCTGCAACCAGAACACCAGCATCAGGTTAAACACCATATTCGCCACCATGGCCTTAACAGCAATCTGTACCGGAGTCTTAGTGTCCTGACGGGCAAAGTAACCCGGTGCCAGCACCTTGATCAACATAAAGGCCACCAGCCCCAGGGAATAAGCCTGCAGGCTCATACCCGCCATCAGCACGTCCCGATCCTGCATTTCGCCGTAATGAAACAGGGTCGCAATCAGCGGTTCAGCCAGAATAAACAGTGCGACGCCGGCAGGAATACCAATCAGCAGCACCAGGCGGATAGCCCAGTCCAGGGTTTTGGAAAACTGACCTTTTGAGTCATCAGCGTGTTTACGGGACAGGCTGGGCAGAATCACCGTCGCAATGGCGATACCAAACACGCCCAGGGGCAGTTCTGACAGTCGATCGGAATAGTAGAGCCAGGAGACACTACCGGTTTGCAGAAACGAAGCCAGCACCGTATCCAGCAACAGGTTGATCTGACTGACCGACACACCGAACAGAGCCGGAATCATCAGTTTCATGATGCGCCGCACCCCTTCATGCTGTCGATCCCAGCGTGGCAAAGGCAACAAACGAATCTGCATCAGAAACGGCAGCTGCAACAGCAGCTGGGAGACCCCCGCAATGACCACACCCCACGCCAGCGCCATTACCGGCTCTGCAAAATAAGGGGTCAGCAGCAGGGTTGAACCGATAAGGCTTAGGTTCAGCAAAACCGGCGTAAAGGCGGGTACGGCAAAACGGTTGAAACTGTTAAGAATACCGCCAGCCAGTGCCGTCAGCGAAATCAACAACAAATAGGGAAAGGTGATACGCAGCATACTGCCAGCCAGCGCCAGCTTTTCCGGCTCATCCATAAAGCCCGGCGCAAACAGCCGAATCAACACGGGCGCACCCAGCATACACAGAATGGTGACCATCAGCAGTGTGCCAGCCAGCGTTCCACTCACACGGCTGACCAGAATGCGAACTTCATCAAAAGGTCTGGTGGTGCGATATTCCGACAGAACCGGCACAAAGGCCTGGGAAAAAGCGCCTTCGGCAAACAGTCGTCTGAGGAAATTTGGGATTTTGAACGCTACAAAAAAAGCGTCCGCGGCCATGGACGAGCCAAAATAGCCAGCCACTACCACGTCACGAAACAGGCCCAGTACCCGGGACATCATGGTCATAACGCCCACCACCAGGCTGGACCTGAGCAAACTGTGGGAGCGTGGCTCTTTTACACCCGTATGGGTGTTTTCATCGTTATCAGAGGGTTGTTCAGACATTCAGGGGCTCAATACCAGGTTCAGAAAAGGCATCGATATTAACGATTACGCCCAGCTTACACCAGATGATGGTGGGATAGGGACTATACAGTCAAGCGCAGGCAGGACGCCGTATTGACAATAAAAGCCTAACACGGCATGATTCGGCGACTTGACTGTATGGGTATGGCACTGAAGGTTCTCTTGCCCGGGAGATACCTTACAGTAACTGCGGCAACTACATACTCCAATCACAGGGTGCCCGAAGCCGCCCTGCAATTGAATACAGTACACACATTCGATTTTAGGAGCACCAGAATGGCTAACTCTCCATCTGCTAAAAAGCGCGCCCGTCAGGCTGAAAACCGTCGTGTTCACAACGCTTCCCTGCGTTCCATGGTTCGTACTTCCATCAAGAAAGTCGTACGCGCTATCGAAGCCAGGGACGTTGAACTGGCTAAAACTGAATACGCTGCGGCTGTACCTGTTATCGACCGCATGGCCGACAAAGGTATCATCCACAAGAACAAGGCTGCTCGTCATAAGAGCCGTCTGAACGCACAGGTCAAAGCCCTGTCTGCTTAATTTCTGAAGTTTCTGCTCAGAAGCGTTCTTTCAAGATGGGGCTTCCTGCCCCATCTTGTATTGCCCTCATGCGCTAATCCGTTTCGGTCATCAAACACCAGAGCTACCTGGACAGCAACTGCTCAAAATTGGTAGGTAAACTCCCCCTTTAGCTACAGCCCGTTAAAAATCAGGGAGTGCATTCTCAAAATGAGCAACTCCCTCCTCGGGCGGCCCCCATTTATCAATAAGTTCACAAGCTTTAATACTTCCCAGACAGTACAAAAAATCACGGAAATAATAAAAGGCATCTTTATAGTCAGATTTCACTTTCAATATAAAATTCAGAATGGCAATGAGTATCTGCCGTGGATTCGCTCTCTCTAAATGTTTAATGTCCTCAGAAGGCATATCTACAGCACGGGCTAGCGTCCGCCAGGACAGACCTGGCTCGGGATCAATGACGATATGTCTGGCAATGTTTTCAATATCAGGTGAACTATAGAAAGGAAAAGCCATTAACAACGACTCTCCATCACCCATTACTGGTACTGGATCAATTCTGGTGCCTGAGCCAGTGGCTATATCACCGGAACCGGAACTGTTTTCCACTACCCCTAACGCCTCAGCCCCGGGCAAAACAACTTCCTCTAACAAACCTGACAAGCGGCTATTGATGGAAAGGAAACAACAGTGCAATATCTGTGCAGCACCGTGGGGGTACTCATTTTCAAAGTACTGCAAAAGACGCTCTGCCGGATTACCTATGCACCTGAAAGAGTCAATCTGAACCTCTGACAGGCCGAGATTTCTGGCCGCTTTTTCCCAATAGCATTCTGCATACCCGTTCTCTGCCTGTGCCATTAACCGGCCAACAAGCTCTGCCCTTTCTTTTGTATCCTTGAGGGGAATCCTCAGAGCAATCCTTGGGTTAACGGCCTGAAATCGACTTACCGGAATCTTACCTGAAAGTGGCATAACAGTGATCGCAACACGCTGAGGCTGACAATAATCAGAAAACAAATAGCCAGAATAAAGACCATCCCATAGCGAAGAGTGATCTCCATATAACGATGGTACCCGCTTCTTGCCAACCCACTCATTATCATGCATTGCCGGGTGCTTAACCCTCTGAAAATTTTGTTTCAACTGCACTCCACCGGGGATAGGTGAGCTATCCCTGTAGAGCAGGGCGGCCATCGAAGCAAAAGAAAAAATCAGGCCAGGGGTTGGCTGATGCCTTGCCGACAGGGTAGAACTGAAAAGCATGGACATCAAAACCAGACAAAAGCACTTAGTTTTCATTGGATGTTCCAGTTAAGCCGCTCTGGCCGGTATTATTCTTTGAAAGACCGCTTAAGGGACCGGTATAAGATAGCTCCAAAATCCAGAGCGTGCTTTAATTCCCAAGGCCTTCTTAACAATAAACAGGCAAGCACCCGACAACAGGCTTAACCGGCCAGCACCATATTATTCCTGTGCAACAGTTCAGGCTCACCGGAGTAACCCAGCAAGCCACCAATCAGCTCGCTGGATTTGCCAATGATTTTACGGGCATCCTCATCACCATAATTGGTCAGCCCTCGCGCTACTTCACGACCGGACTCATCAACACAGGTCACCATCTCACCCCGAAGAAATGAGCCCCGGACTTCACGCACGCCTACCGGCAAGAGACTTTTGCCCTTTGACAACAGAACATCCACAGCCCCGGCATCCAGAACCAGCTCACCAGAGGTTTGCATATGCCCCTGCAACCATTGCTTGCGGGCTGCCAGGCGCTCATGGTCCGGCAACAGCAGCGTTCCCAACGCTTCTTCATCATAGAGCCGTTCAATGACCGACTCTATCCGCCCACCCACAATCACGGTGGCCGCACCGGAAGCCGCAGCCTGCCGGGCGGCACGCAATTTGGTCTGCATACCACCTCGTCCCAGTCGGCCACTGCCTCCGCCTGCCATGGCATCCAGCTGTTTATCCTTCGCACGGACGTTATCGACGAGCGTTGCGCCGGGGTCTTTACGCGGGTCAGCTGTAAACAGGCCATCCTGATCCGTCATCAGCACCAGCATATCCGCCTCAACCAGATTAGCCACCAGCGCACCCAGCGTATCATTGTCGCCAAAACGCACTTCTTCAGTCGCTACCGTATCGTTTTCATTGACCACCGGCACGACGCCCATATCGAGCAGAGTATTCAGCGTACTGCGGGCATTTAAATAGCGCTGACGATTACTGTGATCAGCGTGGGTCAGCAATACCTGCGCCGGCTGAAAGCCATGTTTCTGAAAGCTTTCTTCCCAGATTTGCACCAGTCTTGCCTGCCCCACCGCTGCCGCGGCCTGAAGCTCATTCAAGGCAGACGGTCGTTCATCCAGCCCCAGCTTTTCCATTCCTGCCGCCACGGCACCGGATGAAACCAGAACAATCTCTACCCCCTGACGTCGCAAACGACACATCTGGGTTACCCAGTTATCGATACGCGTCACGTCAAGACCACGACCTTCGTCGGTCAACAAAGCACTGCCAATTTTTATCACCCAGCGCTTTGCTGAACTCAACCTGCCTCGCTCACTCATCCTTTCTCCTTCAGCCGATACAAAAACCGCCCTGTTCAGGGCGGTTAAAAACAATCAGGGTGCGTAGAATACCTCTACATCGTCCTCATCATCAAAATCATCGTCATCGCCTTCGTCTTCAAACTGAGCCATTTTCTGGGCCAGACGTTTCTGACGACGCTCTTCAGCGATTTCACGCATACGACTGCGGGCTTCGGCTTCCATCTTGACACGATGCTCTTCTTCCTGGGCCGCAATACTGTCGTCATGGGCCTCTTCCTGATTGCGCTCTTCGATATACGTCATCAGCTCCTGGCACAGGAGGTCGGTGCCCTGGCCGGCAATAGCAGCCGTCCGGTACACTCTGCCTTCCCAGTTCAGCTCTTTGACGATGCGGGCGCACACTTCTTCACGCTGATCTTCAGGCAGCAGGTCCACCTTGTTCAACACCAGCCAGCGTTCACGCTCTGCCAGTGCCGGGCTGAAGTTTTCCAGCTCCTTAACAATGGCTACGGCTGTTTCTACCGGATCAGTTTCATCAAAAGGCGCTACATCAACAAGATGCAGGAGCACACGACAGCGGGACAGATGTTTCAGGAAACGAATCCCCAGTCCTGCACCTTCTGCCGCCCCTTCAATCAGACCCGGAATATCAGCCACCACAAAGCTGCGATGTTTCTCGACACTCACCACGCCCAGGTTAGGCACCAGGGTGGTGAACGGATAATTCGCTACTTTGGGCTTGGCATGGGATACGGAGCGGATAAAGGTAGACTTACCGGCATTCGGCATACCCAACAGACCCACATCCGCAATCACCTTCAGCTCAAAACGCAGGTTACGGGCTTCACCTTCGGAACCCGGCGTTGTCTGACGGGGAGCGCGGTTAACACTGGATTTGAAGCGGGTGTTACCCAGACCGTGCCAGCCACCGTGTGCCACCATAATACGCTGACCGGTTTCCATCAGGTCGCCGATCACCTCTTCAGTATCGTCATCAACAACGGTTGTACCCACCGGCACGGGCAAAATAATGTCTTCGCCTTTTTTACCGGAACAATTACGACCACGCCCCGACGCGCCATTTTCTGCCTGATAGCGACGGGTATAGCGATAGTCCACCAGCGTGTTCAGATCATCCCTGGCTTCTACGTAAACGCTGCCGCCGTCACCACCATCACCACCGTCAGGGCCACCCTTGGCAACATATTTCTCACGACGGAAACTTAAAGCTCCGTTACCGCCCTTACCTGCCTGAACCCAGATCGTGGCTTCATCGACAAACTTCATCTACAACCTCCTGCAGCATTCGCCTTCAGTAGCGATGCCTGCACATAAATTCTTTGTCATAAAAAACTTATCTCCAGACACCGGTAATAAATATATCTCAGATACGAGAAAGCCCCGCATTAAAGCGGGGCTTTCTGTTTACCGGAAAACCTTTCCTGATATCAATCAGGGCATCCGGTAAAAAGCAGTAGCGATTAAGCAGCTTCGATACGAACGTACTTACGCTTCTGAGGACCTTTAACCTCAAATACTACCTTGCCGTCAGCCTTGGCGAACAGGGTGTGATCCTTGCCAATACCAACGTTTTCACCAGCGTGGAAACGAGTGCCACGCTGACGAACCAGGATGTTACCTGCGATTACTGCCTGACCACCAAAGCGCTTGACACCAAGGCGTTTACTTTCTGAATCGCGACCGTTGCGGGTAGAACCGCCAGCTTTTTTGTGAGCCATTATGCTCTCCTTTTAACCCGGTGAAGTGGCCAGCGACCAAACCAGACACCCACCTTCTAAGACATAAAATGGGTTAAAACTAACCCATCAGCGTTATGAAGCCGAAATTAACCAGCGATGCTGGCGATCTTCAGCTCAGTGAACCACTGACGGTGGCCCATCTGCTTGCGGTGGTGCTTACGACGCTTGAACTTGATGATCTTGATCTTAGGACCACGACCGTGAGCAACGACTTCAGCAGTCACCCTGGCACCTTCGATCACTGGCGCGCCAACTTTCAGCTCTTCACCGTTAGCGATCAGCAGAACGTCAGTAATTTCAACGTTCTCACCAGCGGCTACGTCCAGCTTTTCTACTTTAAGGGTGGTACCTTCAGCAACGCGATACTGCTTGCCGCCGGTCTTGATAACAGCGTACATATTAATCTCCGAAAATCCTGTAAGCCTCTTTGTCAAAGGCATCCGCTCAGAAACTATCTCCTGAGAACTATCTCCTGAGAACTATCTCCTGAGAGCAATGTTCTGAGAGCAATGTTCTGGCGGAATTTTCATTAGCTACCTAAAAATCACTTCAAAAGAACGGCACCGCATAAGCTTCAGAGCACTCTATAGAGTACTGCCTGATACCCATAACAAAATGGCACACCGCACCGGATTCTCAGATAGGGCGCAAATTTTAAGGAATGCAAAGCCATCTGGCAAGTAGGTTTGTCTATTCTCCTGATGATTAATTGACTCAACCTGTGTAGGTACAGCCCCTGACGACTGATCAATCTACTCCCTGTCTATAAAGGGAATCCAAGTATTAACGTATTTTTTACCCTTAGGGCTAACCGACACATATTCAAGGTAATTAACGAGCACATCTTTATGCGATTTATTGATTGAAACGCCATTCACGAACCTGAACCAGCGCTTAAAACCATCGTTGTCTGTGAGCTCTTAATGTAACTGGTCATAAAGAGTATTCAATCTTTGCAAACTAATCCCTCGCATAGAGGCAGAGGCAGAGGCAGAGGCAGAGGCAGAGGCAGAGGCAGAGGCAGAGGCAGAGGCAGAGGCAGAGGCAGAGGCAGAGTCGGAGTCGGAGTCGGAGTCGGAGTCGGAGTCGGAGTCGGAGTCGGAGTAAGAGAATGACAAGCGATTTGGATCTGAATTCAACTGTGTTTTAAGTTCGTCTAATTTTTTAAATATTTCTTCATGTTTAGCTTTAGGCTTTCCATCAGACATATCGATAAAATTGACAAAATTTATATCTTTATGACTCTCTGATGTAGCTCCATAACAGATAAATTTGCCAGTCACGGTAACATCTACATATGAATTTTCGGGACTATCCGTGTTTGTATGAACACCGACAAAAGCCTGATACTTGTAATTATTTCTCTTATTCCATTCAAAAACCACCTGAGCTACTTCCATATCAACCATGTGCTCAAGCATAAACTTTTCTTCTGTATCAAGCTTATCAAAAAAGTAATTAAAACAGTGATATTTTCGGATTGCACTTCCAACACGTACTTTCAGTGACATTTTTTCCTCAAAACCATCATTAGGGTCTTGTCCCCAGCAAATTCGGTATTTACCTGCTGGCATATTGATTATTTCAAGGCTTTTTGTAATATATTCTTTTGCCTTTTGAATCTCATTAAAAAGCCATGATTCATTGGCAGAAAACTCTTCAGCCACCTCCATAATACATAATTGTGTATCAAGCCTTCGTTGGAGCTTAACACCCTTTTCTCTAGCGTCCTTAATAATACGAGCAACCTCAATAAACGTATTTTTAAAGCTTCCATCTGAATTTTCCCCGTTAATATCAGTGAGTTGCCGAATAATGGTATTGGCTTTCTTCCGAACCAGATTAAGCAGTCTTTCGCTTGCCGTCCCTTTTATTAGTATTCTGGCCGCATGCTCCAGCTCATTAACTGTCGGCCGGGCAACAGATGACAAGCCTGCAGAATTCGAATCACGCCCTCTGGCCAGACTCTCTCTGGTGGCGACCTCACGGCCAGAATCAGAGGAGCCCGATTCAACAGACAGAAGCTGCGTGATGTGACTTTCAGGAATTTCTACCAGGCCAGATAAACGATCCAGCACCATTCCAATACTTGTACCCGGTGCAGCGATTGCATTATTTATAATCTCAGTAAAAGTTTCCTGACCGGCTTCATTGCCATTAAGCAAATCCATACCAATTAAAAGAAACCGGGCTATATCGATCCCCTCAAAAAGTGTTGAATAAACCTGAGAATCGACAAGCCTGCTCTGTCCATCTTCAGCGGGTTCTGCCGTCACACAGGAATAAACAACCTCCTCACCTTCAACACTTATCTCTATACACCTTCCGTTGTTGCAACGGGGGTGCGGGCATAACGGGCCTCTGGTGTGGCAAAACGTTTGGGGAGGCTGATCACCGGAGCTACCATCGTTGTCATGAGAAAAAATGGTTACACTTGTTCCTGAAACTCCGCCACCATTACCTCTTGCCCCCGACGTACCGCTTTCTGTCCCACCTACTGCTACCGTTTCACTCTTCTGGGGGTCTTTTGGATAGGTGGTAATTGCGAGGCGGTGATCTTCCGACTGCTGCGCATCCATTCGATTAAACAGTGGTTGCCCCGGGTTATAAAGTGTGCGAATCACCCAACCAACAACCAGGGTGCCTATTACGGGCTTCCATGAGGTTGTAAAGCCAGACAGAGAGCTTTTATCAACCGTCAGTGACAGCAAGAACCCAAAAACCTCCCTGCTGCCATACAAAGGTTGCCAGCTCCATGACTCTATCAGGGTGGTGGTATACCCACCTCCACCTCCGGGTTTGCGGGGTTTATCATCAGGAGGTGAGTCTCCCCCTCCATAATTGGATGAATATCCATCCTCGAACGACTCTTTGCCCTGAAGGGGTAAAGGAAGCCCGCTTAAGTAGCCTGTAGCGGGAGCAGCCTTTATGGAAACGTTTTTTCCATCCGCCCCGAACTCTACGGCAAAATCAAATGTCTCGCTGTCGGCCTGACTGGTATAAGAAAAAAACAGAAACACTGTAATTAAAACAGTTTTCAATTGCTCGCCCCTCTGCTCGCTAAGCCAAATAAGCCTTCAGGGTAGAGTACAAAATGACTCCTTGCTTTAAATTATTCTTCCGGTTATTGCTGACGATATTCCACCTGGCAAGTAGGTTTGTCTATTCTCCTGATGATTAATTGACTCAACCTGTGTAGGTACAGCCCCTGACGACTGATCAATCTCCCCCACTACCCACATAACCAGTTCCATTGCCCATGCATAGGCCAGGGCATCCAACACACCCTGGCCCGGTTACATCATCTACCCACTCACTTATTCTCTTTATCATTGAAAATATCGTCAAATGCGTCTGAGTAATGAATTAGCCGTTTAGGCACTTTTGTTTTTCCACTTTCAATGAATGAACGTCTGGTCACAACCCATCCCCCTCTGGTTGCAGTTGTTGAACCGCAGTCAAAACCAGAAACAAACTTAGCTTTTAATTCATCTAATTTTTTAAATATATTTTCATAGTTAGCTTTAGGTTTTCCATCATTCCTGTTAATAAATTTTAAAAAACTTATACTCTCATCACTATCCGATGAAGCTTCTACTCTACGGTAATTAAAGTCCTGCAAAGAAATATTTACATATGAACTTTCAGGATTTTCAGCGTTTGTATGAATACCAATATAAGGAATATAACCTTCATTTTTCCATGCCCATTCAGAAGCCGCCTGAGCTGATTCCATATCAACCATGTGTTCCAGTATGAACTTTTTTTCTGCATCAAGTTTACTTAAAAAGTAATAAAAATATTGACAGGCGGTGTTTTTACTTGAAACATTTACTTTCAATGCAATTTTTTCATTACAACCATCATTGTAATCCACCTGCCAACCAATTTGGCATTTACCGGCTGGCATATTGCTTTTTTCAAGGCTTGCTATAACACATTTTTTTACCTTTTTAATCTCATTGACAAGCCATGACTCATTGGCAGAAAACTCTTTAGCCAACTCTATAATACTTAAGTGTGTATCAAGCTTTCGTAGGAGGTTAACACCACTCTCTTCAGCCTCCTCTATAATATGAGCAACCTCAATAACCTTATTTTTAAAGCTTCCATCTGAATCTTCCCTATTAATATCAGTGAGTTGCCGAATAATGGTATTGGCTTTCGCCCGAACCAGATTAAGCAGTCTTTCGCTTGCTGTCCCTTTTATTAGTATTCTGACCGCATGCTTCAGCTCATTAACTGTCGACCGGGCAGCAGATGACAAGCCTGCAGAGTTCGAACCACGCCCTCTGGTTATACTCTCTCTGGTGGCGACCTCACGGCCAGAATAAGAGGAGCCCGACTCAACAGGCAGAAACTGCGTGATGCGACTTTCAGGAATTTCTACCAATTGAGATAAACGATCCAGTACCATTCCAATACTTATACCCGGTGTAGCGATTGCATTATTCATAATCTCAGTAAAAGTTTCCTGACCGGCTTCATTACCATCAAGCAAATCCATACCAATTAAAAGAAACCGGGCTATATCGATTTCCTCAAAAAGTGTTGAATAAACCTGAGAATCGACAAGCCTGCTCTGTTCATCTTCAGCGGGTTCTGCCATCACACAGGAATAAAAAACCTCCTCACCTTCAACACTTATCTCTATACACCTTCCGTTGTTGCAACGGGGGTGCGGGCATGACGGGCCTCTGGTGTGGTAAAACGTTTGGGGAGGCTGGTCACCGGAGTTACCATCGTTGTCATGAGAAAAAATGGTTACACTTGTTCCTGAACCTCCGCCACCATTACCTCTTGCCCCCGACGTACCGCTTTCTGCCCCACCTACTGCTACCGTTTCACTCTTCTGGGGGTCTTTTGGATAGGTGATAATTGCGAGGCGGTGATCTTCCGACTGCTGCGCATCCATTCGATTAAACAGTGGTTGCTCCGGGTTATAAAGTGTGCGGATCACCCAACCAACAACCAGGGTGCCTATTACAGGCTTCCATGAGGTTGTAAAGCCGGACAGAGAGCTTTTATCGACCGTCAGTGACAGCAAGAACCCAACAATCTCCCTGCTGGCATACAAAGGTTGCCAGCTCCATGACTCTATCAGGGTGGTGGTGTGCCCACCTCCACCTCCGGGTTTGCGGGGTTTATCATCAGGAGGAGAGTCTCCCCCTCCATAAGTGGATGAATATCCATCCTCGAACGACTCTTTGCCCTGAAGGGGTAAAGGAAGCCCGCTTAAGTAGCCTGTAGCGGGAGCGGCCTTTATGGAAACGTTTTTTCCACCTGCCCCGAACTCTACGGCAAAATCAAATGTCTCGCTGTCGGCCTGACTGGTATACGAAAAAAACAGAAGCACTGTAATTAAAAGTGTTTTCAATTGCTCGCCACCCTACTCACTTAGCCAAACGAGACTTGAGGGTAGAGTACAAAATGACTCCTTGCTTCAAATTATTCTTCCGGACATTTCTGAAGTTGTTCCATCTGGCAATCAGGTTTGTCTATTCTCCTGATGATTAATTGACTCAACCTGTGTAGGTACAGCCCCTGACGACTGATCAATCTTCTCCACTACCCACATAACCAGATCCATTGCCCTGCATAGGCCAGGGCATCCAACACACCCTGGCCCGATTACATCATCTACCCACTCACTTATTCTCTTCATCATTGAAAATATGGTCAAATACGTCTGAGTAATGTATTAGCTGTTCAGGCACTTCTGTTTTTCCACTTTCAATTGGTGAATCTCTGGTCACAGCTCCTCCCCCTCTGGTCGCAGTTGTTGAACCCCAGCCAGAACCAGAAATAAACTTAGCTTTTAATTCATCTAATTTTTTAAATATATTTTCATAGTTAGCTTTAGGTTTTCCATCATGCATGCTAATAAATTTTAAAAAACTTATACTCTCATCACTCTCCGATGAAGCTTCTATTCTATCGAATTTTGAATGCCATAAAGCAACCTCTACATATGAATTTTCGGGATTATCCGTGTTTGTATGAACACCGACAAAAGCCTGATACTTGTTATTATTTCTTTTACCCCATTCATAAGCCACCTGAGCTATTTCCATATCAACCATGTGCTCCAGCATAAACTTTTCTTCTGTATCAAGCTCATCTAAAAAGTAATAAAAATAGCCATAGCTACCGCTTTCACTTGCAACATTTACTTTCAGTGCAACTTTTTGCTTAGTACCATCATTAAAGTCTTCCTGCCAGTCAATTTGGCATTTACCGGCTGGCATATTGCTTTTTTTAAGGCTTGCTATAACACATTCTTTTACCTTTTGAATCTCATTAACAAGCCATGATTCTTTGGCAGAAAACTCTTTAGCCAACTGTTTAATAGTTACGCCTGTATCAAGCTTTCGCAGGAGGTTGTTAACACCATTCTCTTTAGCGGCCTTTATAATACGAGCAACCTCAATAACCTTATTTTTAAAGCTTCCATCTGAATTCTCCCCGTTAATATCAGTGAGTTGCCAAATAATGGTATTGGCTTTCTCCCGAACCAGGTTAAGCAGTCTTTCGCTTGCTGTCCCTTTTATTAGTATTCTGACCGCATGCTCCAGTTCATTAACTGTCGACCGGGCAGCAGGTGACAAGCCTGCAGGTTTCGAATCACGCCCTCTGGTTAGACTCTCTCTGGTGGCGACCTCACGGCCAGAATCAGAGGAGCCCGATTCAACAGGCAGAAGCTGCGTGATGTGACTTTCAGGAATTTCTACCAGGCCAGATAAACGATCCAGCACCATTCCAATACTTGTACCCGGTGTAGCGATTGCATTATTTATAATCTCAGTAAAAGTTTCCTGACCGGCTTCATTGCCATCAAGCAAATCCATACCAATTAAAAGAAACCGGGCTATATCGATTTCCTCAAAAAGTGTTGAATAAACCTGAGAATCGACAAGCCTGCTCTGTTCATCTTCAGCGGGTTCTGCCATCACACAGGAATAAACAACCTCCTCACCTTCAACACTTATCTCTATACACCTTCCGTTGTTGCAACGGGGGTGCGGGCACAACGGGCCTCTGGTGTGGTAAAACGTTTGGGGGGGCTGGTCACCGGAGTTACCATCGTTGTCATGAGAAAAAATGGTTACACTTGTTCCTGAACCTCCGCCGCCATTACCTCTTGCCCCCGACGTACCGCTTTCTGCCCCACCTACTGCTACCGTTTCACTCTTCTGGGGGTCTTTTGGATAGGTGATAATTGCGAGGCGGTGATCTTCCGACTGCTGCGCATCCATTCGATTAAACAGTGGTTGCCCCGGGTTATAAAGTGTGCGAATCACCCAACCAACAACCAGGGTGCCTATTACGGGCTTCCATGAGGTTGTAAAGCCGGACAGAGAGCTTTTATCAACCGTCAGTGACAGCAAGAACCCAACAATCTCCCTGCTGGCATACAAAGGTTGCCAGCTCCATGACTCTATCAGGGTGGTGGTGTGCCCACCTCCACCTCCGGGTTTGCGGGGTTTATCATCAGGAGGAGAGTCTCCCCCTCCATAAGTGGATGAATATCCATCCTCGAACGACTCTTTGCCCTGAAGGGGTAAAGGAAGCCCGCTTAAGTAGCCTGTAGCGGGAGCGGCCTTTATGGAAACGTTTTTTCCGTCCGCCCCGAACTCTACGGCAAAATCAAATGTCTCGCTGTCAGCCTGACAGATAAACGAAAAAAACAAAAACGCTGCAATTATAAGTTTTTTCATTGCCTCAACTGTAACCATTCAGCTAAATGAGCCTTCAGGATAGGGGACGGAATAACTCCTTGCTTCGAGCTTATCTCCCGGGTATTTCTGACAATGCCCCATTTGGCAGGCAGACTTGTCTATTATCTTGATGATTAATCAACCCGACCTGCGTAGGCACAGCGCCTGATGACCGACCAATCAACCCCTTACCCCCGCAACTGGACTGGCTATGCGGGCCAGCCACCCGCCATCAGGCTACCTGGCAACCAGCGGCTGGCCATCAACCTGATCCTGAATCTGGAGGAAGGATCTGAACGGAACATACTGGATGGAGACGAATGTTCGGAACACTACCTTTCGGGCTTTCCCGGCCTGCCCGCCCGAGCCGGCAGTCGCCACCCGTCCAGCGAAAGCCTGTTTGCTTATGGCTCCAGGGCCGGATTCTGGCGACTCTACCGGCTGTTTGAGGAGTACAGAGTACCCGTCACCGTCTTTGCCTGCGGACAGGCACTGGAACGCAACCCGGCTATCGCTTCCACTCTGGGTCAGTCAAACCATGAAATCGCCGGACATGGCTGGCGCTGGATTGATTATGAGCATTTTTCCAGAGAGGACGAGCAGGAGCACCTGTTACGCACTCTGGATACCATTCACCAGAGTACCGGCAAGCTCGTCCGGGGCTGGTATACCGGACGCAAAAGCCTGCACACCCGTGAACTGGTGATCGAAGCCGGATTGGAATGGGACAGCGATGATTACTCCGACGACTACCCCTGGTGGCAGGGTGGACACCTGGTCATTCCCTATACCCTACTCAATAACGATTGCCTGTACGGTTCCAGCTCCGGCTGGGTGACGCCCAGCCACTTTTTTGAACATCTGAAAAACACTTTTGACTGCCTGTACAGGGAGGGTAAGTCGCAGCCAACCCTGATGACCGTTGGACTGCACGGCCGGCTGTCAGGACATCCCGGACGGAGTGAGGCCATCAAAATGTTCCTGGAGTACACCAGCAGCTATCCTGATGTGTGGTTTACCACCCGGTCCGGCATTGCGGATCTGTGGATACAACAATTTCAGCAGAAAACACTATAAATAATGTTTGCTAATAATGAGGTGCGACCATGCGGGGAAACATAAACATCGACACCCTGAACCGGGAAGAAGTACAAACCATGTACCAGTGGATTGCCCGGGAAGGGTGGAACCCTGGCCTCCACGACGCAGACACATTTTACAAAGCGTTTGCCAGTGGGCTTATTGGTATCAAGCTGGACGATGAACTCGTGGGGGTTTCCGCCGTCTTCAGGCACAATGCCCGTTATGCCAGCTTTGGCAACTTTATTGTCAAGCCTGAATACCGCGGACAGGGCTTCGGCCTGATGATGACCCGCAGACGGTTGCAGATGGCGGGCTACCGTAACCTTTCCCTGGATGGCGTACTGGAAAAAGAAAGAGTGTACCGCTCTGTGGGCTTTCGGACTGCCTATATTAACCAACGCTTTGCATTCAACTGGCAACACGCTCCGGACAAACTTCACTCCAACATCATCAACCTCCGACATATCCGCCTGCTGGAATTGCTGGACTATGAAAAACGGCTGTTTCCCGGAAAGCGTAAACCCTACCTGAAAGCCTGGGTCACTCAACCCGGAGCCAGTGCTTTTTGCTTTTGCGATAATCACAACATCAAAGGCTTTGGCGTTTTGCGTCCATGTATCACCGGCTACAAAATTGGCCCACTGTTTGCCGACACCCCTGTGATTGCCGAACACCTGATGCAGGCACTACTTCAGCACAGTCTCGGGCAGCCGGTTTTCTGCGATGTACCGGAAACTAACCGCTACGCCCGTCACCTGGTACACAGTTTTGAAGGCCAGTCCGTCGACTTTCTCTCTGCCCGAATGTACCGGGGCTATGAACCTGACCTGGACTATCAGCGCCTCTATGCACTCACCTCACTGGAAGCCGGATAAGCCGCTATAACCACTGCGGCTATTGACAGCACCGCAAGCACTCCATAGGATGCAGCCATTTAGACCTTCTGCAGCAACCCTATGCCTGATCGCAAACAACCCTCTTTCCAAGCTGTTGTCCGTGACGATTTCGCCCTGGTCGACCAGTGCATTCGTGAACAGCTGCATTCCGACGTCGCACTGGTCAGTAAAATAGGCCAGTATATTATCCAGTCTGGCGGTAAACGCCTGCGCCCCCTGCTGGTTCTACTGACCGCCAACGCCTGTGGCTATAACGCCCGTGGCCATAACGGCAAAAACCATATTCCACTGGCCGCTGTCATCGAATTCCTGCACACTGCTACCCTGCTGCACGACGATGTGGTTGACCAGTCCGACCTGCGTCGCGGCCGTGACACTGCCAATGCTTTATGGGGTAATGCGCCGAGTATTCTCGTGGGCGACTTTCTCTACTCCCGAGCCTTTCAGATGATGGTCGGTCTCGACAACATGCGCCTGCTCAATGTTCTGGCCAACGCCACCAATGTGATTGCAGAAGGTGAAGTGATGCAGTTGATGAACATCAACGACTCCAGCGTCACGGAAGCCCAGTACATGGAAGTGATTCGCTGCAAAACGGCCATGTTGTTTGAAGCGTCTACCCACACCGCTGCTATCCTGTCCGGTCAGAATAAAAAAACCGAACAGGCTTTGTGTGATTACGGTAATCATCTTGGCATGGCCTTCCAGCTGGTTGACGACCTTCTGGACTATGGCGGTGACGCGGAAGCCATGGGCAAAAACCTGGGTGACGACCTGGCAGAAGGTAAACCCACCCTGCCCCTGATTTTCACACTGTCAGAAGGTAAGCCGGAGCAGAAAGAGCTGGTACGTCAGGCCATTGAAGAAGGGAACGGTCTGGATAACATGGAGACCATCATTACAGCGGTTCGCGACTGCGGCGCTCTGGGCTACACCGCACAGCGAGCACAGGAGCAGGCTCAAAAAGCCATTACCAGCCTGTCCGTCCTGCCGGAATCGCCTTACCGCTCAGCGATGGAAGAACTGGCAAATTTTGCGGTTGCCCGCACTTATTAACTAAATTCGCCAGAGCAGGGGGTTTCCGAAATGGAGCCCCATGATTCAAGGCTTTGGCTCTAAACGTGAAGCATACCAAACACCCGCTCCCCCAGCCTTCTCTTGCCGGTTGTCGTTTTAAAGCCGGGACGGTTGATATTCATCTGTTGCCAGAGGATATTTCCGGTTTCCAGCGCAAACATCTGGGATAAAACCCGTTCTTCCTGACTGACAGACTGCCTGGGGTCAGGCACATAACCCAACGCTTCTACCTGCGCAGCCAGCCGTTTGACAGCTGCGTCAGCCTCCCCCGTACGGTCTTTACCACTCTTACAGTTGAAGTGCGTGATCAGTCCCAGCTTATAAGACAGAAGCAGTAGACGAGCGACCATTTTATAAGCGTCTTCCCCTTCCCGTTTATAATCTTCGGTCACATACAGATCGCGAATCTGTTCAATCAACTGCCTGACAATCATCTTTTCTTTAGAAGACGCCGGACCATTCAAAAAGTCCTGCGCCCAGCCGCCCACCTCATCACCGGGCTCAACACTGCCTATTAATTTACTCAACCCTTCCAGGTTGTCGCTCTTAACAGCCCCCCAGGCTCCTATTCCCCACCACTTTTTATCCAGTGCAAGGTTATTGACACCGAAATTAGTCGTCGCAAAATCAAATTCAACATCCACTTCGTGAACCTGACCGTAGCTGTCCGTAATCGCCAGTTTCTCACCGCCGTCCAACCGGGCTTTTAATCGTTTTAACGCTTCCACCTGTTCCTGTTGCATTTTCAGCTCATCATCATGAACATGAAACCAGTGACGTCCTTTATCGGGAGTCAGAAGTTGCAATGTTGACAGCCTGATGGGAACAGGTTGTTGACTAAAGCGTTCAGGGTTATCGTCCAGTACTTGCTTCAGACTCGAAACTGCCAGATCGTAGCATCGAGCATCGTTAGCGGCTTCGCGCTCTTTTTTCTTTGAGATCCCAAAGGCCATCAGCGTGCCGGAACGCAAGCCTCTGAACAGCCTTTTCGGGTGTCCGCCCTGCTCAAGCAACAACTGCGTTTCGCCCAGATTAACGGCATTATTTGCCTCATCCCTTTTCGAAGAAGGCTTGCCCTTGCCATGCAGGTGGACAGGAAATATATCGACATCGCGCGACTTTCCCATTTCCAGCCGAAACTCTGCGGCAGGGATAATCCGGCTTTTCAACTTCAGGGTTTTATTGCTGATACAAGGCTCAAGACGGGTTTCAACCGTCTCCCAGGGAACATTACCCATTCGCCGGGTTCTGGCTTCATTCAGCTTTTTATCCACCTTCTTGATACCAATGCTTTTCAGGCGTCGGGCAATCAAGCGGGCATAGCGAGTAGCGTCCCGAACCGGGTGACGCCCTAATCTTTCTGCCCCCAGTGCATCAGAGTGTTCACCAGTGGGGAGCAGATCACCGTCTGCGTTGTTATTCACCTTTTTAGCCAGATCGTCAAACTCATCGATCAGCTGGTTGATCCGATTGTAAAGCCGGGCTTTCGAGCCTACTCCCTCGTCGTTACCCTGCCCAATTTTTTTCCCAAGCTTGTCTTCTTCAGCCAGCAACACATCCAGAGCCGCAACCAGTTCATCCTGTTTACACTGTTGCCAGTAAACCGGATTCAAAGGATTATTAGCCTCCAACACCTCCAGCTGATGAATATGGTCGAGCGTGGCAAAAAACTGGCTGCGCAAATCATGAATCATCGCTTCCTGAAAAACCTCCGGGAGTTGCTCACCATATTTACCAATGGCTGAAATCCCGCGCATCAGATCCTTAGCGTGCCCCCTTGCCGCCTGTTTCTGCTCATCCAGCGTTTTTTCACGCATCATTTCCAGAGGGGAGTTATAGAGCAGCTTCGCGGTACGATTCGTAAAGGCGTCCGCATTGCGCATAAGTCCCAGTACCTGCCGACTGATCTCCTGACCGGGAGGCTCAGTACCAAAATAGAGTTCTTCAGCAAAACCCCTGAGATCACCGGGCTTAATGGGCGGCTCGAGCCCTTCATTTTCAAGAAAGCGGGCAATATGCGGTGCCGATCTGGCAAACAGCGTCCGATGAGCCTGCAGGCTACGCATCGTCTCACGATCAATATCATCAAAAGTGAGCTCAATCTTTCTGGCCTGTAAATTAATCCGGATCGTCTCCACCATGTGCTGCTGTTCATGTTCTGGCAGGTATTTCCAGCTGACTCCCGGCTCGCCATCCTCCGGACCTGTCTGCAAATACTCAAACAGCTTGCCAACCTTTTGCGCAGTGACTTCAAGCTTTATCAGATTCTGGTTCATCTCCCTGACTTCACGAAATATACCCCGGGCCTGCTTATCAATGACAGCAACATCCCGATCATTCAGCGTTTCAATACTCTCCAGCCGTTGCTCTATCTTGCGCTTCACATAAGGGCCATAGTATTCTCCCAGAGCCTCGGCCACTCTTTCCACAGCCACTTCTTCGCCTGCCCGCAGACCCAGCGCCCTCCCCAATGGAAAAGGCTGGACGCTATGCCCCTGCCAGACCCCAACGGGTGTCGGCCCGTCCTCCTCAGCAATGTCGGCTATACTGCCGACCGGAGCGGTTAACAATCTCTGAAGTGCATCCATGAATATGTATTAACTCTACCCACCCTGATTAAACGATCTATCGGCGCGCCTTCCCGGTTCAGCATCTTTGAATGGCAAAACCTAATTAATGTACATACAATAAATCCATGAAGTACGAATACGACCCCACCAAGGATGCTGCCAACCTTGCCAAACATGGCTGTCGCTGTCTGAGGCAAAACATCTGGAATGGGATACTCTCCGGACTGAAGAGGATCGCCGTTTTAATTACGGCGAGCCGCGGATGGTGGGTTACGCCCTTCGGGGCAGTCGCCTTTACTGCATGGTGTATACCGACCGTGGCGAGAGTCGCCGGATTATATCCCTGCGAAAAAGCAACAACCGAGAGGTGCGAGCCTATGCGAATCAAGACTAAGTCAGGCCGTTGGATCGAGCTGAATACCGACGAAGAGGAAGCCGCCATCAATGCCGGTATTGCCGCAGACCCTGACACCTACGAACTGACGGACGAAGAATTTAAACAGCTGCGTCCGGTGGGCAGGCCGAAAGCGGATGTGACCAAAGAGCGCATCACCATCCGGCTGTCGGCGGATGTGGTGGAATATTTTCGCTCCACAGGAAAAGGCTGGCAGACCCGGATGGATGAAGCATTAAGAGAATATGTTTCAGCTCGACATTCTTGATAAATGAATCCTTGCCGGAAGCTGGCACGTTGCATAAGATATGCGCCCAATTCCTTATCAGGTTTGTCCCATATTTTTTATGTGTACATGCCTGCGTACATATTTTTAATTGTGAATTATGTCAAACACTGAATTATCTAAGCAGGTAGGGCAAAGACGCACTTTTGCTATCATCTCCCACCCTGATGCGGGTAAAACCACCATCACTGAAAAGCTGCTGCTACTGGGTGGCGCCATTCAGATGGCCGGTACCGTCAAGGGTAAAAAATCCGGACGCATGGCCACTTCTGACTGGATGAAGATGGAGCAGGAGCGCGGTATCTCCATCACCACCTCGGTGATGCAGTTCCCGTACAACGGCTGCACCGTCAACCTGCTGGACACCCCCGGACACGAAGACTTCTCGGAAGACACCTACCGCACTCTGACCGCCGTAGACAGCTGTCTGATGGTGATCGACGGCGCCAAAGGTGTCGAGGACCGAACCATCAAGCTGATGGAAGTCTGCCGCCTGCGCGACACCCCGATCTTCACCTTCGTCAACAAGATGGACCGTGAGGTGCGAGACCAGATTGAAGTACTGGACGAAGTGGAAAGCATCCTGAAAATCCAGTGTGCGCCCATCACCTGGCCAATCAGCATGGGTAAGCGCTTTAAAGGCGTTTACAACCTGTACACCGACACTATCCATGTGTTTACACCGGGTCAGGGCCATACCATTCCGGAAGACATCCGTATTCAGGGACTGGACAGCGATGAAGCCCGGGAACTGCTGGGTGAAATCTACGACGATTTTGTTGAGGAAATTGAGCTGGTTCAGGGAGCCAGTCACGAGTTCGATCTGGAAGCCTATCAGGCAGGTCGAATGACACCGGTATTCTTTGGTACCGCACTGGCCAACTTTGGCGTCCGGGAAATGCTGGACGACTTTGCCCGCTGGGCTCCGGCACCCCTGCCCCGTCATACCGATGAACGCGCCGTTGAGCCTGCGGAAGACAAGTTCTCAGGCTTCGTTTTCAAGATTCAGGCCAACATGGACCCGAAACACCGTGACCGTATTGCCTTCCTGCGCATCTGTTCCGGTAAGTACACCCGCAACATGAAGATGAAGCATGTGCGTATTGGCAAAGACGTTAAAATCGCCGACGCTGTGACCTTCCTGGCGGGTGACCGTTCTCATGTTGAAGAAGCGATTTCCGGCGATATTATCGGCCTGCATAACCATGGCACTATCCAGATCGGCGATACCTTCAGCCAGGGCGAACTGATGAAGTTCACCGGCATCCCACACTTTGCGCCGGAAATGTTCCGCCGGGTTCGCCTGAAAGACCCGCTGAAGCTCAAACAACTTCAGAAAGGTCTGCAGCAACTGTCGGAAGAAGGCGCTACCCAGCTGTTTATGCCGGTCAACAACAATGACCTGATTCTGGGTGCAGTGGGTGTTCTGCAGTTCGATGTGGTCATGCGCCGCCTGAAAGATGAATACAAGGTAGAAGCCCTGTATGAGCCGGTGAACGTTAATACCGCTCGCTGGATCGAGTGCAGCGATGAGAAAAAGCTGGAAGAATTCAAGCGTAAATGTGCGGAAAACCTGGCCATCGATGGTGGTGGCTACCTGACTTACCTGGCTCCCACAAGGGTGAACCTGTCACTGTCTCAGGAGCGTTATCCGGACGTTGAATTCCGTACTACCCGCGAACACTGATTTCTGCAAAGGCCGGGATTCCCGGCCTGGTTATGAGTATTCAATGACTGTCTGATCCACTACCTTATGTAACTTTTCTTTATCTAACTCTGCTCTATGTAGCCAGGTTATTCAAAATTCTGCGTAATCACCTGTTTTCACCTACTCTTTACTCTCCTGTCCCCTCCCGGAGCTTATATGAATGAATTTGTCTCGGTGTCTGATAAAGACAAAATCCAAACGAGTCACCTTGGTGCTCGCCAGATCATCGAACCTCTGGGCCTGATACTGTTTCTGGTTCTGTTTTTTGGTTATGTGGGCTCTGAAATGGGGCTCACCAATATGTTCAACACTCTGTTCAACACGGCGCACGATCTGCTTTTGCAGACGGTACTGTTCCTTATGGGTATTACCGTACTCGCAGGCGCCCTGAGTCGGCTTCTTACCGAATTCCATGTCATCAACCTGCTGGAACGCCTGCTGATGCCGCTGATGCGCCCTGTGTTCAACCTGCCCGGTCGAGCCGCCATGGCCGCCATGATGACCTTTTTCTCGGATAATCCCGCGATTATCAGCCTTACCAAAGACAAACGCTTCAGCAGCAGCTTCAAGCCCCATGAGCTGATTTCCCTGACCAACTTTGGTACGGCCTTTGGCATGGGACTGATCGTTATTACCTTTATGGCCACACTGGAAAGCGCTCCCGGCCAGAACTTTCTTAATGCGGCACTGGTCGGACTGGCGGGCGCAATGGTCGGCGCGGTCATTTCCACACGACTGATGCAGCGGCTGACTGCCTCTGATGTCAAAGCCATCAGCCTGAATAACCTCAACCCAAAAAAATCAGAGCTGCCTGAAGATCATGACAACAGCCCTGTCTGGCTACGTGGTCTGAACTCAATTCTGGACGGGGGGAAAAGCGGCGTAGAAATGGGCATGGCAATCATCCCCGGCGTACTGATTATCAGTACCATCGTAATGGTGCTGACCTTCGGCCCTTCTGCGGAAGGTTATACCGGTGCGGCTTACGAAGGCGTCGCCCTGTTGCCGAAGCTGGCGGGTGAACTGTCCTGGCTATTCCAGTTGCTGTTTGGTTTTGACCACCCTGAACTGGTCGCGTTTCCGATTACATCACTGGGCGCAGTCGGTGCCGCCATGTCACTGGTGCCTAACTTTATCTCTCAGGGCATTATCAGTGAAAGCGATATTGCCGTGTTCACGGCCATGGGCATGTGCTGGAGTGGTTATCTGAGTACACACACTGCCATGCTGGATACTTTGGGCTTTCGCAAGCTGACCTCCAAAGCGATCATTGCACATACTGTGGGCGGACTCTGTGCCGGCGTGGCTGCCCGTTATATTTATCTGCTGGCTCAGAATCTGTTCTAAGTCGGTAGCAATTTGGCTGTTGGCTTTTAGCTGTTGGCTGTTCATACGGCCAAGCCAACAGCCAACAGCCAACAGCCAACAGCCATCATTTTAATGAGAATGACCGTGCGAATCTTTTGACATGGTTTTCATCAACGGTTTGACCGGAGCCATAATATCGATGGCATCTGAGTCAGAAAAATGCAAAGTTAATGGCACTTCTTCGCCTACCTCCAGCGTTTTTTTCAACCCCATTAGCATAATGTGGTAGCTGCCGGACTTGAGCTCAACCACTTTACCCACAGGTAGCGACAGCTCATCCATTTTAAACATCACCATTTTGTCTCCCTCATGGCGATGGCCGTGTATCTCTACCCTTTCGGCCACGCTGCTGTCTGCGCTGACCAGTTTGATATCGTCCTTGCCGTTGTTTCGCAACGTCATATACGCTGCCGTATTGGTGGATGTCGGTGGCACGGCTCTGACCATCGGGTCGGAGATATCAACAACAGCAGCATGGGCGGAACCGATACAAATAGCCATTGATAAGCCAGCCATCGTTAAGCCGGAAATTCCTAAGCCAGAAAAAGGTGCTTTGAAAGAGCGAAAGGCAGATGACAGATACTTCATTTACTTATTCTCCAACTCAAAAACCATTATTTTTGTTAACTGATCAAACTCAACCACTACCTTTGCCAGCCAGATCATATTCCGGTCAGCCGGGCAAAGCGTAATCATTGCCGAACCCTCGAAATGCCATTGATCGACCGGGTGTTGATCTACTGAGCCTTGCTGCAGCGATAAATGATACGGCATCAAACCCATTGGCATATCCCGCCCAACAAATTCCAGGTTCACTGATACCGGCTTAGCGCCGTCGACAAGCACATTAACCTGCAATGGCTGCAATACTGGCATAGTATAAGGCTTAATGACAAGATTGACGGAACCGTCTTCAAAGCCCAGCAAACAGCCCTCTGAAACCCGACAGTTCGAGTAATAATATTCTCTGGGTTTATCTTCAGATGAACGAAGAGAGGGTTGTTTTAATAATCCGGGCAGAACTACCAGCACGACAATAAAAATCAGTACCAGCAATACGCCACCATACTGCTTATAATTCATGCCGGCATTATACGCACAATCACCTACGACATTAAACGACAATGACAAATTACTTCCCCTTGATAGACAGCCACTGCCACCTTGATTTTCCAGAGTTTGACCCGGATCGGTCGCAGGTTCTAACGGCCGCCTTTGGAAAGGGAGTTGAAGCTATCTGCATTCCCGGAACTGAATCGGACCGCTGGGAACCATTGCTGCAAATGTGTACAGACATACAGAAACCGATGAAACTGTTTGTCGCACTGGGTATTCACCCATGGTTTGTGAGTCAGCACGAACCAAACGACCTGCAAAGGCTGGCAAAGCGTCTTGAAACCAACGACCACATTGTCGCAGTTGGGGAAGCAGGTCTGGACTTCGCCCTGCAAAGCGTTAATCGTAAAGCTCAGATGCTCTGGTTTACCGAACAACTGGAACTGGCCCGACAATTTGATAAACCCGTTATTCTGCACGCCCGTAAAGCCCATGACCTGATACTGAAACAGTTGCGACAAAAACCAGTTAACCAGGGTGGCATAGTACATGCCTTTTCCGGCAGCGAGCAGCAAGCCTGTCAGTATATTGAACAAGGGTTCTGCCTGGGCTTTGGCGGCAGCATCACCTACCCAAGAGCCAGAAAAACCAGAGCCCTCGCAGCCTCCCTGCCCCTGAGTTCAATCGTACTGGAAACCGATGCCCCCGATACGCCCCTTTGCGGCTTTCAGGGGCAACGCAATGAACCCGCCCAACTGGCTGTGGTGCTTGAAACTCTGGCTGAACTTCGTCAGGAAACGAAAGCGGAGATTGCAGAAGCGACTCGCCTCAATACGATAAAAATACTGTCACTGTTCCCCTAACCGCGTCGCTGCTGTTTCTTTAATGCTTTCTTAGCCCGTTGCCGCACCATCTTTTGTTTGAGCGGAGACAGCTTATCGATGAAAAGAATACCGTCCAGGTGGTCGATCTCGTGCTGAAATGCTTCGGCAAGAATTCCTTCACCTTCCATTTCATAAAACTCACCATAACGATCCTGCGCCCGAACTTTAACCCAGCCAGCACGCTTAACCGCAGCCCAGCAACCGGGTAGCGACAGGCAGCCCATTTCCATATTCTGCTCACTGGCTGAATCAATAATCTCCGGATTAACCAGAACCAGGGGCTGGCTGCGATCAGAGGAAACATCAATAACCGCCACCCTGATATCCAGGCCAACCTGAGTGGCTGCCAGACCTGCGCCGTTCACTTCGTACATGGTTTCAAGCATGTCATCGACAATTGTCTGCAAGTTGTCGCCGAAGTCGGAAACGGGTTTGGTGGGTTGTCTTAAGTGAGGGTGAGATTCGTCAACCAGTTGTAATAAAGCCATCTGTTTTCTTCTGATGATTTTCTGAAATGATCACTACACCAATATAGACAGAGCAGCTTTATATGAACACCCCGGTGTTTGACAGTGCAATGGCGACAACAGACGCTCTGCCAGAGCAGTATCTATGCAGGATGATAGCTGAAAGAGCTGGAAGGCAAATGCTGAAAAATCGTCCAGATGATGTGAAAATTACATTTTTTCGGTTAATACTTTTGTAATACGCAAATCATTTTGATAGATTAGCCGCCGTCGTTGAGCAGGGCTAAGGTTCTGTTACGGAATACGGGGTATAGCGCAGTCTGGTAGCGCGCCTGCTTTGGGAGCAGGATGTCGGGAGTTCGAATCTCTCTACCCCGACCACTTTTCTCTTTCCAAGCCTCTTGCTAAGAGAGCCACTTCTGGTTTTGAGTCTAAATAAACCACACCGTTCGGGGTATAGCGCAGTCTGGTAGCGCGCCTGCTTTGGGAGCAGGATGTCGGGAGTTCGAATCTCTCTACCCCGACCACTTTTCTCTTTTCAAGCCTCTTGCTAAGAGAGCCACTCCTGGTTTCGAGTCTAAATAAACCGCATCGTTCGGGGTATAGCGCAGTCTGGTAGCGCGCCTGCTTTGGGAGCAGGATGTCGGGAGTTCGAATCTCTCTACCCCGACCACTTTTCTCTTTCCAAGCTCTCTTGCTAAGAGAGCCACTCCTGGTTTCGAGTCTAAATAAACCGCATCGTTCGGGGTATAGCGCAGTCTGGTAGCGCGCCTGCTTTGGGAGCAGGATGTCGGGAGTTCGAATCTCTCTACCCCGACCACTTTTCTCTTTCCAAGCCTCTTGCTAAGAGAGTCACTCCTGGTTTCGAGTCTAAATAAACCGCATCGTTCGGGGTATAGCGCAGTCTGGTAGCGCGCCTGCTTTGGGAGCAGGATGTCGGGAGTTCGAATCTCTCTACCCCGACCACTTTCTCTTTCCAAGCCTCTTGCTAAGAAGCTGTTCACGATCTTGCTTTTGCTTCATAATTCGGCCAATGAGACAGAAGTACCCCAGTGATATCAGCCGTGAACAGTTTGAGCCTATTCTTCCGATCCTTGAAAGCTCTTGTAAAACAACCAAGCCCCGCACCATCGACCTTTGCGATGTATTTTGCGCTGTACTCTACCTACTCAAAAGTGGTTGTCAGTGGCGCATGATCCCCAAGGATTTTCCAAAATGGAGAACCGTTCACTCTTATTTTCAACCTAAATTCAGCGGTTAACCCCTGAGCTAAACTCTAACCCTCAACAATATTGAGGGCTCGAAGATGGTTCGACCACCAAAACCCACTCCCCCAAAGGGTGAGTTGTCTGAAATGAAAAAAGATCCCTTATCCGTCAAACTCGAAGTCGATTCTTTCGACGGTAAAATTCATGTCGAGTGGGAGCCTGAAGCATCGGTCACCCCAATGGGACAGCTTCCTTTTTTTATACAGTTTTTAAAAACAGGTCACCGATTTGAACCCTGGATTAACGATTGCCCACTAACTTATAAAAGCCCAAACGCCCCTCAAAAAGTGGATGTGATTGGCTCATTAATGCTTTCCATTCTTTCAGGACATAAACGCTATGCGCATATCGGAACAATTATTGGTGATAAAGTAAACGCTCAGTTGCTCGGGATGAAAAAAATTGTCAGCGATGATTCTGCCAGGCGTGGTTTAAAGAAGATTGACGAAGATGAAGGCGTTGAATGGATGCAAAAACACCTCCATCTCTGTTTTGATCCGTTATTAACCATTCCATGGATTATGGATGTTGATGTTACCGTGAAAACCATTTATGGGCATCAGGAAGGAGCGGTTAATGGCTATAACCCACATAAGAAAGGGAGACCCTCTCATACTTACCACTCATATATGATGGCTAATCTTAAATTAATACTGGAGGTTGAAGTCAGACCCGGAAATCAAAGTCAAAGTAAATACTCTTTACCCGGTTTAATGGAGCTATTAAATCGACTTCCAAAACGCTGCTGGCCTGAATTTGTTCGTGGTGATTGTGATTGGGGAAGTGACCGGGTAATGAGCGAATTGGAAGATGCTGGTTGTCATTATCTTTTTAAAATGAAGAAGCACGACAACGTTAAGAAAGCCATAGGGAATGCACACTGTAGCGGAGGATGGGTAAAATACGACAACCATTAGGAGGGAAAAGAATCCGTAATTAAACTGTCAGGTTGGAAAAAAGAAAGACGCATAATTATTGTTCGAAGACGGCGTCCTGAAAATGAAATACCGATGTTGGAAAAAGGAATAAAAGAACGTCAACAAACGTTAGCATTAATAGAAGAGCCAGAAAATATAAAAGCTTACGAGTATTCGGTTCTGGTCACATCTCTTGATAATGATATAGTCTCGATCATTAATCATTATCGCAATAGGGCTGACTGTGAAAATAACTTTGATGAAATCAAAAACCAATGGGGCTGGGGCGGTTATGTAACAAAAGATATGGCAAGATGTCGAATGCTGGCCCGAATGGTTGCCTTGGTTTACAACTGGTGGACGCTATACGTTCGATTGAGTAATCCGGACTCCCATAAAGAATCAATTACCAGCCGTCCCTTATTAATGAGTTCAATTGGCAAGCTGACCCACTCTGGCAACCAAAAGAAAATAAAGCTGACAAGCCAGCATCGATGGATGTATAAAATTGCGAAATTACAAAGTGAACTGTGTGATTTTTTTGATTCAATCAAAAGTATCGCACCGCAGTTGAATCCAATTAACGCATGGTGTCGTATTTTAACGAAAGCGGTCTCAAAATTTTTGAAAAAAGGGCAGGTTATTACGATGCAACCATTAATTCGATCGGGCTAATGACTTAAAAAAACGCTGCTCAGAACCGTGAGAAGCTATTCCTAATGGCATGGCTCAGTGGCGTTCAACTGCTGAATTTAGGGTGAAAGACCGTTTTGGCGACAACCTGAAAGCTCATTTGCTGGATTTTTATCATTCTTGCAGTACGACACAGCCACTACTGCTATCCTGGCTGCACGACCATGGGTGCTCAATATCAGAGGGCTCCCTGAGCAACATCCTGACGAAAGACCATGACATCTTCCACCAGGAAAAAGAAGAGTTGCTGGAAGCAGGGCTGACTTGCTCTGATTATCTCCAGGCAGACGACACCGGGTCTCGCCACCAAGGGAAAAATGGCTACTGCCTGTTTTGTCGGTAACCCTTATTTTTCCTACTTCCACAGCAGCGACAGTAAGAGCCGGATTAATTTCCTGGGCTGTCTGCAAGGTCAGCAACGGCTTTACCTTCTCAACGACGTTGCCATTGACTACATGAAGAATCAGGTCGACGTTTCAAAGAAGTGGGTCACTGCGCTATCCGAATGCGGCGAGAAGCGTTTCTCAACAGAAGAAGAGTGGAATAACTTCCTTAACAGCATTGGTTGCACTGCCCTGCAACAAAGACGCTGGGCGACAGAGGGTGTTTTGAAGGCGGCATTGATACTCAATCATCGCCTTGAGAACCTTGTTATCCATAGTGATGGAGCCCGGCAGTTTGATACAGCCTTTCAACATTCGCTGTGTTGGTACCATGCGGGAAGAAACATGGACAAGCTGATACCAGCCAATGACCTGGAACGAGCCGCCCGTGACACCGTGCAGAACCAGTACTGGTGCCTCTACGATGACATTGAGGCCTACCAGAAAAATCCAACGGACAAGGAAAAACAGAAGCTCTACCAGGACTTTGATCGTTGGGTAACGCAGCGGGTGAATTATCCTGCCTTGCAGTCTGAACTGGGTAAACTGATGGTTGTCAGGGAAGAGCTGCTATTGGTCCTTGAGTATCCGTGGTTGCCGCTGCACAACAATCTGAGAGAGAGGCAGATCAGGGAATACGTGAAACGGCGAAAAGTCAGCGGTGGTACCCGGAGTAAACTTGGGAGGAAATGCCGCGACACCTTTGCCAGCTTGAAAAAGACCTGTAAACAACACGGGGTGTCCTTTGCAAAGTATCTCAGGGACAGACTGACTGGAGTCAACATGATTCCCCGGCTGGGGCATCTCATCCTGAAGGCGTCAGGCTATCAGGAAACGGTTCTTGCCAATGGAATATGAGCAGTTACGTGGGGGCTGGAGGTTAGAGACCTCCGGCTGCCCGATTTATGTTCGTGTTTTTTACTATGCTAATTGAAATTTCTTATAACTGAGCAAATTATGAAATATTTTGCATTAACAATATCTTTGTTATTCTGTTTAGGTATTCGTGCTGACACTTCGGAATATCTGTTTGCGTTTTCAGAAATGGATGTTACTACACAAAACAAACAACTCAATAATATTTTTTTAAAAATCAAAAGAGGATACTCTAGGGCAAACTGCTTCCCACCAGTTGATAATATAAGGCAAAAATTTATATCTGATTGGTATCCAACATATAAGAACAAGTTAATAAATAACCCTTGGGCTTCTCCTGAAATATCAAAGCAGAAAATTGACAGACATTTGAAATTAGCAGCTAAGTACAACAGGTCAGAAAAATGGCTATTCAATAAAGTTAGAGTTACTCTGAAAGATGCTTATTGGAAGATTTTTTCAAAAAACTTATGGGATGATCTATCAAGAAATATTTTCAACTATGTTGAATCTTACGCCATATGTGAACCATCAAAAAATACCTGCTTTGGTTCTCTAGCTTATAACATCGAAAGAAATAAAATATGCAAAATTGAGTTGAAAGAAAACTATTTCTCTGTAACCCGATTTTTAGTCGAATATATTGTTGATCTTGAATCAGCTTTAGAGTCAAAAAAAATCATAGGGGATGCTTATTCTAGTTACTGATAAGAACATAACGCCTGGTTAAGCTACGTGCCGAAGGCACGTCGGGTGGAGGGGCGAAGCACCGGAACGAACTTGAACCATTTGTTGAACCAAGCCGCTACGCGGCAAAAATTACAAAATTGACTTTCTAGCCCGAATATTTCATAAATGAGCAACAAGTTCCGACAAAACCATTCCATTCTAATTTTTCCGGTGCTCTGTTGCTCTACTATCTATGAAAAAGTATTACAACCCGAACTCATCATTAGTTCGGATATTTTTTGATCAACATCTGCTTTTTCAGGACAACAGAATTCCCCAACACTCTTTCTGTTGGTCGCTATTTTAGTCTGATTGAGTTTATGAAGCTGACTATCCCGGTCGAGGCAGCGGCATTGAGTAAAAGACTTCGGTTATATGCTGCAAAAGTCAAATATAAAGCACCATACTCTATGTACTTTTAAACAAGTCCCTGTTGTAACACTTTGATCTTAAGGGGAAAATATCCCTTTCATCCGTCATTCAGCACTTAATCTGAGAATTTCCTAAAACCATCTAAAATGTAAAAAATTTTCAGACTGAGCATATGCCATGCAACCTCATCAATTTCACATTCAACGCATCGACCATACTGGGTTGGTGGCCGGTATGTGCAAAGAGCTCGGGATCGCTAACCTTCTGGATTCTCTGGTTCCCAACCAATCTGAAACCAGAAAGATTTCCTTCGGAGAAACCGTTGTCTCAATGCTGCTTAACGGACTGGGCTTCACTGCTCGCACACTCCACATGTTCCCTGAGTTTCACGCCGACAAGCCACTGGATAAACTTATTCGACCGGGTATAGAGCCGGAACATATCAACGAAAGTGTACTCGGCAGAGCCTTGGATCAAATTTTTGAACTGGGTGTAAGTGAGGTCTATTTATCACTGGCTGTCAAGGCCGTTAATGTATTGAAACTGCCGTGTAATGCTCTGAATCTTGATTCAACCAGCTTTCATGTGGACGGTCGTTATAACAGTGAGTCTGAAGTCGATGAAGAAGACCTGAACTGCATTAAAATCTGTCGTGGATACAGCAGAGATCACCGACCTGAATTAAATCAGGCGATACTGCTCCTAATGACTGAAAATCAGGCGGGTATTCCCGTATTCATGGCCGCATCCAGTGGCAATATAAACGACAACACTAATTTTAAAAAAGTCATCAGCAAGCATTTGAAATGCTACAAAGAGGCGCTGAATAATCGTTACCTGATCGGCGATGCTGCACTTTACACAACAGACAATGTACGTATATTACATCAGCAAGAGCAACAGTTTATCACCCGGGTTCCGGCTAAAATAAAAGCCGCAAGAGAGCTTGTGGACAGTGTCGCTTCTTGTGCGATGACACCGGTTGAAGGTGCCGAAGGTTATGAGAGCTGCGAAGTACTGTCCGACTATGCGGATGTATCTCAACGGTGGGTTCTGATTCGCAGTGAACAGGCTCGGAAAAGCGAACAGAAAACACTGCTCAAAAAACTGTTGAAAAAGTCAGAAAAAGAAGCGGAAGCACTGACCAGCAAGCTGGCGAAGAAACCGTTCAAGTGTGAAACGGACGCATTGCGTGCGTTCAATGAGTGGCAATCAAAAAGCAATTATTGTCAGGCAGAACCTGTAATTACGACAAAACCATGCTATACCAAAGCGGGACGTCCGGAGAAAGACAGCAAACCAGATAGCGTGGAGTATTATGTCAGCGGTCATCCTTGGGTATCTGTTGACTGTCGTGAAGTAGCAGAGGCCTCTCTGGGGTGCTTTGTGTTGGCAACAAACAATCTGGACAAGAGCCAGCTAAGTTCAGCAGAAGTGTTGAGCACTTATAAATCACAGCAGTCGGTGGAGCGTGGATTTCGGTTTCTGAAAAGCCCTGAATTTCTGGTCTCCTCGCTGTTTTTAAAGAAGCCGGAACGTATAGAAGCGTTGCTTATGGTGATGACGCTTTGTCTGTTAGTCTACGCAGCGATACAGCATCGAATCAGGCATGAATTAAAGCGTCAGAGTAGGTTCTTTCCGGATATGAAGCGAAAGCCCTATCAGAATCCGACTGCACGCTGGGTATTTTTTTGCTTTCAGGGAATTAATGTTTTATTAGTCGATGGTCATGAAAAACATGTCGTTGGCTTGCAGGAGAGGCAATTAACCATCATTTCAATTCTTGGCCGATCGTACCAAGAGATTTATTCCTGATATAGGTGCTGAATGACGGTTTCATGATCAAAATATAAAGTATAATTGCTGTACTCTGTGTAATAACGAGGCTGCAGTTGTGATTACCTCAGTCAGGGTCATGGCCACCCTTGTTGAAGATAACACTGGGATCAAGAGTAAGATTCCTGTTCTGTTGACTGAACAGGGTGAACTTACCGCTCTGACGGATTACTTGCTCTACGCCGAACAGGAAGGCCGAAGTAAATCCTGGATGAATCAGGTTATTCAGGCAACGCAGCGATTTCTCGAATATCTTGAAGCCAACGTAGATTGCTTTTCTGAACCTATTAAATTGTTTCAAACTTTTGTTAAGCGCCTTTGTTCTGGAACAATTGGTCATGATGGTCTGGATAGCTCTCACCTTTACTGGCTTCCAGTATCAGTGAATACATCAAGGCAATGGATTAATGCTTTAACCCAGTTTACGGACTGGCTGGTCCAACAGAATCAAACGGAACCGATTAATCCACTAGTTGAGGCTAATACGCATCAGAAGCGGATTAACTATGCAGCCTGGTTTCGCAAGAACCAACATGACTTTTTGGTTCATATCAAAAATAGAAGTATTCATCTCACCTTACAGCAGGCCAGGTTTATTAGAGGCCGGCAGCCCCATCCAAGAGTAGATAGCGATGCAGTTGCATTTAGTGAAGCAGACTTCCCAAAGTTTTTTTCTGATGGCATCGGAGGAAGCCAGGATTCAAAGGTTAGTCTTAGAGATCAGCTCATTCTGATACTCATGCATGGAGGTGGTTTACGAGTCAGTGAAGCCCTGAGTTTGTGGATCACAGATGTATTTGAAGACCCTTTTGACCAGCAGCGAGCCATGGTTCGCATTTACCATCCAGAAGATGGCAAAGCACCGCTGAATTGGAAAGGCCAGCATGGAGAAACAAACCGCTCTGCCTACTTACTGCAAAATTACGGATTAATCCCGCGCAACCGGGAGCAAGGCACCCAGTACCTTGGATGGAAAGCAAAGACCGTCGATCACAAAGAAAATTACCTTCAAGTGCATTGGTTTCCCAGTGACTATGGTCGCCTATTTATGAAATTATGGCGCGACTACCTTTACGTTCTAACTGGAATTCAACGTCACCACCCTTATGCGTTCATAGCCTTTCGGAAAGGAGTGCAAGGAAATCCTTACACTCAGGCCGCTTTCAATGACAGTTACCAGAAGGGGTTGCAACGTATTGGCATTCAGCCCAGTAAAACTACTGGGTACTGCCCTCATGGTCATCGACATGCCTATGGCAGGCGCTTAAGGAAGGCAGAAGTTAATCCAGTTATGATCAAGAAATGCCTTCATCATGCTTCGATTCATTCCCAAGCTGTATACACAGCACCAAGCCTAGAGGAGGTCTCACGGTTGCTGGATCAAGCATCAGAATGTTTAAATTTGGACTCTCAGTCTTCATCCACAAACACAGATTGGAAAACACTGATGACTACAGGGTTCAGTGATATTGATCCTGATGGCCTATTTAGCGGTCAATCTCCAATCTTGGGGTGAATATTATGGCTATCAGAGACGGCCAAAAGATAGACGGTCGTAGCAGTGACTTGGAGTTAAAATGGCTTACGAAACTATACGGCTCTGAGTGGGAAGACTGGCGAATATTCGCGGCAGAGTGGCTTGCGCAACAAGAGAAATCTGTAAGTTCAAAACGTTATGCTCTAACCCTGTTTTTTGAAACTTATTTACAGGGTTTTGCCCCTTGGGCCGCCAGCGTTTGTGTTTTTTTTGAAAGATACCAAGGGCATTACTGCTCCACGACTGAGTATAAGAAAGTCTTATTAGAGAACACAAATTGCTCTGACAATACAAATCTTGCCGTAGCAATGAATCATGCAACTAATTTTCTGGATTGGTTGCTAGATACTCACTTCAGCGAACCCAATGATCATGGGGTTCCGGTCAGGCTTTGAAAAAACCCATTTCAGAGGGTGCAAGGTAAAAATAGACTAACAGAAACCGTTAAAAACCCTCTTCCATACCGTTTTATACTTGATCTGCGCCAGATACTTTGCCCACATCCTCATGATGGATGCTTTCGGGACTGGTCATGGGCTCAGCAACAGTTCATCAAAAAAACAGGAAATGGGGATTGGTTTGAGGTCAATGCTGACATCATTGACCATGAAGATCCTGACTGCGTTTGGCGGACAAAGACCGTAGAGCGTAACCATAAAAAGGTCGACATCTATCAAATTTGGAGTCCTGTGCGAGCTATAGTGCTGTTTGTCAAGCTTCATCTCCCCCTGAGAACCCATCAAGTGAGAATGCTTGATTCTGGCGAAGCAGACACATACCGTTATGATAACGGTCAATGGCTAATAAATACCAAACACATTTTTGCAAAAGGAAACTCGAAAAAGCCATTTCAGAAAGGCGTATTTAGAAGAATCTGTGACAGCATGACTGGAGCCGATTCAACCGGCTTATATATTAATACCAATAAAACTGCTGATATCAGCAAAGCCGAGCTTAATCTGGGTTATGTAATCCCCTGGGAGAACAGAACTGTTTTGTACTGGCTCTCTAAACTTCGGGAATGGCAGGAAAAATATAACCCACCCGACATTCACCACCTGACCTGACATTTTCCTGAGATCTGCTATTTAACAGATAAGCCAATATTGGGAAGCCCCCCTTATGCCTCCTGTTCAATATCGCTCTCAGGTCATGGATCACCTCGGTCTGGTGGCTGGAATGTGCAAAGAGCTGGGAATTGTCGAGCACATCGATAAACGAGCCCCCAAGCTATCTGACGAATGGAACATTTCCCACGGTGAAGCCGTGATAGCTATGATAATCAACGGTCTTGGCTTCACAGGACAGTCTCTCCATATGTTCCCTCAGTTCTTCGCCAATAAACCCCTCGACAAACTAATCAGGGGCGGGATTGAACCCGAACACATAAACGACAAAGTACTGGGAAGGGCGCTGGACGTACTTTTTGATCTGGATGTTAGTAAAGTCCATTTCGAGCTGGCTATCAAGGTGGCGAAGCACCTCAAATTACCGTGCGACGCACTGAACCTCGATGGTACAGGGTTTCACGTCGATGGTCGTTATAATTGTGATGACGAAGTGAGCGATGAAGACCTTAATTGTATCCGGCTTTGCAAGGGCTACAGTCGAGACCATCGCCCGGACTTGAATCAGGCCATATTACTTCTGCTAACCGAGAATCGTGCAGGCATTCCACTGTTTATGAAAGCAGCCAGTGGCAATGTGACGGATAAAACCAGTTTCAAACAAGTGGTGAGCCAGCACATAAAGAGCTTTAAAGCGGCTCTGAATGCCCGTTATTTCGTCGGTGATGCCGCAATGTACGTGGCAGGAACCCTTCAGGAACTCAGCCATCAGGAGCAGTTGTTTGTTTCCCGAGTCCCTCTCAATATCGGTGATGCTAAAAAACTGGTACGTAGCGCACCATCGCGCTCCATGAATGTGGTGGATGGATTTGACCATTACGAAGCGGTGGAGACATTGTCTGAGTATGCCGGTGTCGTACAACGCTGGGTTCTGTTTCGAAACAAGCAGAGCCAGAAAGCGGAACAGAAGACACTGACCCGGCGTATGCAGAAAAAATCCCTGACAGAATCCGAGGCTCTGGTAAAGCTGGGCAAAAAGTCGTTCCGGTGTGAAGCCGACGCCATGGAAGCCTTCAGGCAATGGCAAAAGAATTCCAAACTTTGTCAGGCTGAACCTAAGGTCATTAGCAAGCCTTGTTACAATACCAAAGGTCGCCCTGCTGACGGGATGCCTCCTGACCACTATGAATATTTCGTGACAGGTTGCTGCTCAGTAGCTGTGGAGAGACGTCGGGATGCTGAGGCGTCACTGGGTTGCTTTATACTGGGCACCAACGACATGGATACAGACCGGCTGGATACGACTGAACTGCTAAAGACGTATAAATCCCAACAGCAGGTTGAAAGAGGCTTTCGTTTCCTGAAAAGCCCGGATTTCCTAGTGTCATCACTTTATCTCAAGAAGCCGGAACGTATTGAAGCGCTGCTAATGGTGATGACTCTCTGCCTGATGGTCTATGCTGCTATCCAACATCGAATTCGTTATGAGCTGAAAAGACAGAGTCGAACGTTCCCGGACATGAAAAAGAAACCGGCGAAGAACCCCACGGGCAGGTGGATTTTCTGCTGCTTCGAGGGTATTCATGTGTGGACGATCAATGGGACGGAGAAGCATGTAGTCGGCATCTCGGAAAGTCAGTCGACGATCATTTTTATACTGGGTCAAACGTACCAATCAATTTATTCCTGATTGGGGTGGTGAATGTCGGACCCACTCAACCAGCCTACCAATTGCTCAAAGCTATCAGTAAAACATGTAGGTCATATCAAATCAGAACAGCAGTTACAAAATATGGGAAGTATCTGTTTTTTATTGGCTCTTCGCCGTTTCATATGGATTTCAGTAAATCCGCTACAGGGCTGGCAATCATATAGATCATCATCAGAAAAGTTCCTGTATTTCGATAGCCCCTTGCTCTGCTTCGGGCTGCCTGAAACAAGCTGTTCAGCCCTTCCATGCGAGCATTGGTATAGGTTGATGACCATCGTTGTATTATCTTATCAGCATGACCCTCTACCGTTGATAGCGCCTTACGTACCGGCTTCAGAATCTCGCACTCGCCCAGTTCGGATTTCGCATATTTGATGAAATGCGTTAACCTCCAGCGAGCCGCCTGTGCTGTTTTAGCCTTCCGGATCCAGCGAAGCTTTTCCTTGATTCGCCATGCTATACCCGTTTTCAAGTCACTGCTTTCCAGTTCGGCAAGTGCTTCCATCTGTTTTTCAGTGAGTGGCCCATCTGCCTTCTTTAGCACTGCCCAGCGCAAGCTTTTCGGATGCTGCCCCAGCTTTCGCTCTTCTTTACGGACATCGTCAACAGCCCTGGTAAACAGCTGAACAACGTGGAACCAGTCAACAGTGACGTTGGCTTGCGGCAGCTCTTCTTTCACGGCGGCCAGGAACGCTTTTGACATATCGCAAACCACCTCAAGCACGTTATCTGCCTGACCTCCATGCTTCTCCAGAAATGCCCTGAACTCCTTAACAGTACCCTTGCCCTTACCTGTGGTGGCAAAGATTACGGGCTTGTCATGCCTGTCCATATCAATGAAAACGGTAACGTAGTTATGACCTCGTTTTGAGGCCGTTTCGTCCAGCCCTATAGCCTTCAGAGATGACAGATCCATTTGCAGTAATGCCTGACTGACGTAATGCTTGATCACCCGCCATATACGCTTGTCATTGACTCCGATATGTTTGGCACAGGCTTTGACCGGCATCTCCCTGACCAGAGACAGCAACGCCTGTTCAAAAAGAAGGGTAAACTTACTGTTCTCTCTGGCCCAGGGAACATTTACACGAAGAGTGCCGTGTTCTTCACAGGTTGTCCGAGGTACTTTAGCGGTGATATAGCAATGATGCTGAAAAAAGTTCAGATGCTGCCAGGTTAGTTCCTTAAAGTCATGTGCCGGGCAAGCCTTACCGCGTTTAGGGCAGGGAAACAGGCTGCCACGATCAGCGCTGACTCTGAGTCTGAGCTGGTTGGGCTTCTGGGATGTATCGAGGTGTTGATTAACTATTTTCCAGGGTGCCTGCAAACCAAGACCAAGCATGAAAATCTGGTTACCATCCATGAACAATTGCGAAACCTGTGTACTTTATTTGGCAGGTAATTATCAGTCAGATAACCGTACTAAATCCATAGCAAACAGCGAGGAACCTTTTAAAAACTGTATAAAAAAGGCTCTTCAGGGATAACTGTGGGTAGAAATGAACAAATTTTTGAGGTAGATGCACCAGTGGCTGACTTTTGATAGCTTTTTGTTGAAGGACAAAAAAACAACAAAAGGCAGCACTGATGCTGATTAAAACTATCCTCAATAAAGTCCATAAACTCAAGTCATTTGTTTATCAGGATGTAAAACCCGGCGTCTATCAAGGTTCAGAAGTATTTAATGTGACAGTGGTTCCTCGAAAGAACAGTCATGCCGTTTGCTCAGGCTGCTTGAAGCCAGCACCAGGCTACGATTCTCTTGCTGAACGCCGTTTTGAGTTCGTCCCTCTCTGGGGAATTAGAGTTTTTCTGCTCTACACAATGCGCAGGGTTCAATGCAAGACGTGTGGCGTAAAGGTTGAACAGGTTCCATGGGGTGATGGCAAGAAAGAACTTACCAAAGTCTACATGCAGTTTCTGGCAAGCTGGGCCAGAAAGCTCTCCTGGAAAGAGGTTGCCTGCACTTTCAATACATCATGGGAGAAGGTCTTTCATGCTGTTGAGTATGTGGTTGAATGGGGCAAGGCGCATCGTTCGCTCGACAATATCAAGGCCATAGGTGTCGACGAGGTGGCGTATCAAATAGGCCATAAGTACCTGACTGTCGTTTACCAGATTGATCGAAACTGCACACGATTGCTGTGGATTGGCGAAGAGCGTACTGAAGCGACGATTCGCAGCTTTTTCTCATTCTTTGGTACAGAGCGAAGCCAGCAGTTGGAGTATGTCTGCTCTGATATGTGGCAGCCTTACGTGAACCTAAATTCAGCGGTTAACCCCTGAGCTAAACTCTAACCCTCAACAATATTGAGGGCTCGAAGATGGTTCGACCACCAAAACCCACTCCCCCAAAGGGTGAGTTGTCTGAAATGAAAAAAGATCCCTTATCCGTCAAACTCGAAGTCGATTCTTTCGACGGTAAAATTCATGTCGAGTGGGAGCCTGAAGCATCGGTCACCCCAATGGGACAGCTTCCTTTTTTTATACAGTTTTTAAAAACAGGTCACCGATTTGAACCCTGGATTAACGATTGCCCACTAACTTATAAAAGCCCAAACGCCCCTCAAAAAGTGGATGTGATTGGCTCATTAATGCTTTCCATTCTTTCAGGACATAAACGCTATGCGCATATCGGAACAATTATTGGTGATAAAGTAAACGCTCAGTTGCTCGGGATGAAAAAAATTGTCAGCGATGATTCTGCCAGGCGTGGTTTAAAGAAGATTGACGAAGATGAAGGCGTTGAATGGATGCAAAAACACCTCCATCTCTGTTTTGATCCGTTATTAACCATTCCATGGATTATGGATGTTGATGTTACCGTGAAAACCATTTATGGGCATCAGGAAGGAGCGGTTAATGGCTATAACCCACATAAGAAAGGGAGACCCTCTCATACTTACCACTCATATATGATGGCTAATCTTAAATTAATACTGGAGGTTGAAGTCAGACCCGGAAATCAAAGTCAAAGTAAATACTCTTTACCCGGTTTAATGGAGCTATTAAATCGACTTCCAAAACGCTGCTGGCCTGAATTTGTTCGTGGTGATTGTGATTGGGGAAGTGACCGGGTAATGAGCGAATTGGAAGATGCTGGTTGTCATTATCTTTTTAAAATGAAGAAGCACGACAACGTTAAGAAAGCCATAGGGAATGCACACTGTAGCGGAGGATGGGTAAAATACGACAACCATTGGGAGGGAAAAGAATCCGTAATTAAACTGTCAGGTTGGAAAAAAGAAAGACGCATAATTATTGTTCGAAGACGGCGTCCTGAAAATGAAATACCGATGTTGGAAAAAGGAATAAAAGAACGTCAACAAACGTTAGCATTAATAGAAGAGCCAGAAAATATAAAAGCTTACGAGTATTCGGTTCTGGTCACATCTCTTGATAATGATATAGTCTCGATCATTAATCATTATCGCAATAGGGCTGACTGTGAAAATAACTTTGATGAAATCAAAAACCAATGGGGCTGGGGCGGTTATGTAACAAAAGATATGGCAAGATGTCGAATGCTGGCCCGAATGGTTGCCTTGGTTTACAACTGGTGGACGCTATACGTTCGATTGAGTAATCCGGACTCCCATAAAGAATCAATTACCAGCCGTCCCTTATTAATGAGTTCAATTGGCAAGCTGACCCACTCTGGCAACCAAAAGAAAATAAAGCTGACAAGCCAGCATCGATGGATGTATAAAATTGCGAAATTACAAAGTGAACTGTGTGATTTTTTTGATTCAATCAAAAGTATCGCACCGCAGTTGAATCCAATTAACGCATGGTGTCGTATTTTAACGAAAGCGGTCTCAAAATTTTTGAAAAAAGGGCAGGTTATTACGATGCAACCATTAATTCGATCGGGCTAATGACTTAAAAAAACGCTGCTCAGAACCGTGAGAAGCTATTCCTAATGGCATGGCTCAGTGGCGTTCAACTGCTGAATTTAGGGTGAAGGCGATTGCGGAGTTTGCCTGCCAGGCACTGCATATTCTGGATCGCTTCCATATCGTTGCCATGCTAAACAAAGCCATTGATGAAGTCAGGGCATCAGAGCACAAACAACTTCAGGCAGACGGATATGAACCTGTTCTGAAAAAAACTCGCTGGTGCCTGCTCAAGAGAAAAGAAAATCTGACAGAGAAAGAAGAGATCAAGTTAAACACAGTACTCCAGTACAACCTGAAAAGTGTCAGAGCTTACCTGCTTAAAGAGGAATTTCAGGTGTTCTGGGATTACATTTCACCACATTGGGCAGGAAAATATCTGGATCGTTGGTGTACAAGAGTCATGCGGTCAAAGATAGATCCAATGAAGAAGGTGGTCAAAACTATTCGACGACATAAGCCACTTATTCTGAACTGGTTCAGGGCAAAAAAGGCGTTTTCCAGCGGAATTGTTGAGGGTCTGAATACCAAGATAAAACTCACTACGAGAAAATCGTATGGATTCAGAACCTACAGATGTGCAGAAATCGCCCTATATCATGCGCTTGGCAAACTACCTGAACCAGAAACTGCCCACAGATTTTACTGACGAGGCATAAAAAAAGGAAGCTGTCCCATTGGGGTGACCGATGCTTCAGGCTCCCACTCGACATGAATTTTACCGTCGAAAGAATCGACTTCGAGTTTGACGGATAAGGGATCTTTTTCCATTTCAGACAACTCACCCTTTGGGGGAGTGGGTTTTGGTGGTCGAACCATCTTCGAGCCCTCAATATTGTTGAGGGTTAGAATTTAGCTCAGGGGTTAACCGCTGAATTTAGGTTGATAGCTTGTGAGAGCTTGGGTCAATATGATCACTCAGTAACTTACGGGCTTCATCCCGCTTTTCCCTGGCTTCTTTCAGGCTCACTTCCGGGTACACCCCCAATGCAAGGGTTTTTTGTTTTCCGGCAAAACGATACTGCATTCGCCAGTATTTTCGGCCTGTTGGTTTGACCAGCAAAAACATGCCTTTTTCATCAGCAAGCTTGAAGTCTTTCTCTTTCGGTTGAACATTCTTTGTCTGGGAGGCGTTGAGAGACATGGGCTGAACCGGATGTTGAGGGTACTTTTGATAGTACCATGAGGTTCCTGCTTTGAAAGAAAGCAAAAGTACCCTCAAAAGTACCCTCAAAAATGCCCGGATGGTGATAGATTTAGTGGAACCCTGGTGGACAAAGAATAGCTGAAGAGCTTGTGAGAGTAAGGGTTTATGAACTTGACTGGATGTCTGTGGAGGGGAATATGGTCGGCGTGAGAGGATTCGAACCTCCGACCCTTTCGTCCCGAACGAAATGCGCTACCAGGCTGCGCTACACGCCGAGTATCATTTTCTGGTTCATTCTAGCGACTTGATTATCACTGTCAATCCCTACAGCCAAGCTAGCTCTGGACAATTTCATGTAAAAGACGACGATAAATATCAGTCAGTGGCTGATCAAACAGAACAAATAAAACCTCTTCAGGACAAGGAGACTCTTTTAACCACTGAGCAACGGTCGTGATAGCAATATGAGCCGCTTCTTCGTGGGGATAACCATAGACACCACAACTAATCGCAGGAAACGCAAGGCTGGCCAGTTGTTCCTGATCAGCCAGTTCCAGTGCCTTTTGATAACAGGAGCGAAGCAACCCGGCTTCGCCTGCTTCACCGCCCTGCCACACAGGGCCAACCGTATGCAGGATTCTTTTTGCAGAAAGATTAAAGGCCGGCGTCGCCCGCACCTGCCCTGTAGGGCAGCCGTCGTATTCCCGGCAGGCTTGTTGCAGTTGTTCAGCCCCTGCCGCACGATGGATGGCTCCATCCACCCCGCCGCCACCAGCCAGACGGCTGTTGGCAGCATTGACTATGCCATCGACAGCGATTTTGGTGATATCGCCCTGTACAACTTTGATCCGACCTTTAATCATCACTGTTCACTTATTGCTCAATTTGCGACAATTCTTCATTGTTTCTGCAATCAGGTAGGCCAGCTCCAGCGCCTGATCTGCATTCAAACGAGGATCACAATGGGTATGGTAGCGGTTGCCCAGGCTGTCGACCGTTACCGGACGGGCTCCACCAATACACTCTGTGACGTTCTGGCCTGTCATTTCAAAATGGACACCACCCGCATAGGTGCCTTCCGCACGGTGGACTTCAAAGAACTGTTTCACCTCACTCAGAATTTTTGAAACTTCACGGGTTTTATAACCATTATCAGCCTTGATGGTATTGCCGTGCATTGGGTCACAGCTCCACAACACTTTTTTACCCTCGCGCTCAACAGCCCGAATCAGGTCAGGTAGCCCTTTCTCAACGTTATCAGCGCCCATACGCACAATGACATTCAGACGACCGGCTTCATTCTCCGGGTTCAGAAGATCAATCAGACGAACTAAATCTTCCGGTGGCAGGGTGGGTCCCGCTTTCAGGCCAATCGGGTTATGGATACCTCTGGCAAATTCAACGTGCGCACCATCCACCTGACGGGTGCGGTCGCCTATCCACAGCATGTGGGCAGAGCAGTCATACCAGTCACCTGTCAGGCTATCCCGACGAGTCAGCGCCTGTTCATAAGGCAGCAACAAGGACTCATGGGAAGTATAAAAATCGGTTTCACTGATAGCAGCTGAATGCTCTGCGGTAATGCCACAGGCTTTCATAAAGTCCAGCGCTTCATCAATCCGGTCAGCAAGGTGTGAGTATTGTTCTGATTGCGGACTGTTCGCCACAAAATCCAGGTTCCAGGCATGTACCTGTTCAAGAGAGGCCAGGCCACCCTGAGCAAAAGCACGCAGCAGATTCAGGGTAGAAGCTGACTGATGGTAGGCCATCAACATACGTTCCGGGTCAGGTGTGCGACTCTCCGCCGTAAAGTCCATGGCGTTGATAATATCGCCACGATAGATAGGCAGTTCCAGACCATTTATGGTTTCTGTTCCGGATGTGCGCGGTTTGGCAAACTGCCCCGCTACCCGGCCAACCTTGATCACTGGCGAACTGGCACCGAAGGTCAGAACCACTGCCATTTGCATCAGTACTTTGAAGGTGTCACGGATATTGACGGCACTGAACTCCAGAAAACTTTCAGCGCAGTCCCCGCCTTGCAGCAGGAAGGCATTACCCTCTGTGGCCTGAGCCAGTCGTTTGCGTAATTCCCGCACCTCACCCGCAAACACCAGGGGTGGCATTTTATGCAGGCGATTTTCAACCTGCTGCAGATGGGCCTTGTCCGGATACTCTGGCAACTGAATGACTGGCATCTCTCTCCAGCTGTCAATATTCCACTGCTTCATTCACTTCTCTCATGAATCTATTCTTACTCAACCGGGAATAGTACAACAGATATACGAACAAAGCTGCGCCTTATACGTAAACATTTCTGCAATTCCACAAGTAAACATCGATGATAATATAAACCGACAGGCTCACGGATTCGCACAGAAAAAGACCGATAAAGTAGCCATTTCAAATCCGTGCTTTACACAGCAGAAAATCGCTGTTATATAGTACATAACGAATTCAGCTAGATAGTTTTACCTAACATGATTCTCTCTCTATCTATGATCAGAACCACAATGAAACGCACCATGATTATGCGGTGCGGGGTCTGTTGCGGATAGCTGAAAAGCAAAGCACAGGCCCCCGCATCAACAACGATCCGGGGGCTTTTTTTTGGGTAAACTTTTTTGGGTAAACTTTTTTGGGTAATTTTTTTTGAGGTAAAAGCCTCTTGCTGACGTTCACAGCAAGGGAACAGGTCAAAGTTAACCATCAACCATGAGCAGAAAATGCCGTTACTGAAAGCAGCCCAGTGCCACAAAGCCTGAATAGCAGCATTTTTACAGCAACAGCCATGAGCGAAAAAGGACAAGACAGTGAGTTATCTGAAACTGAGACTGGTCACCACAGGCAGCCTTGCCAACCTGGAAAAGGTTCTTCACTCCGATACCAGCTATGAGTTGAAAATCAGTCATTTCTCAGCAGAAAAGAATATCGATCGTGACCATTATGAAGTAGAAATGTGTATTTCCGGTTTTCAGACTCAGGATCAGATCATCATGAAGCTGGCGGGTGAAAAAGAAATCCGTGAACTGACACCACTGCGGCAATAACCCCTCCGTAAGCCTGTCGAACATAAGTCCGACAGGCTTACGGGCATCAGAGATGCTTATCCCTGATGTCTATCGACCACTGCAACCGGACGAGTTCCATCGGTTATCCATTCACTCCATGATCCCGGATAAAGCTTCGCTCCCGGTAACCCGGCATACTCCATAGCCAAAAGATTATGGCACGCCGTAACGCCTGAGCCACAATAGAAGACGGGCTTCAGGTCAGAAGGTAATAAAGCGTTAAAAGTCTGTCGGAGTCTATCGGCTGCAAGAAACCGTCCGTCATCATCCATATTCTCTGAAAACGGATGGCAAAGAGCCCCCGGAATATGACCGGCTCTGGCATCAATAGGCTCAGACTCTCCCGCAAAACGCTCATAGGAACGTGCATCCACCAGCCTGAAGCGAGGTTCATCCAGCTGGTTGAGTATGTCCTGTGCTGAGACGGTCTCTTCATCGTGCAAATGGCTGATAAAGTGACTAAAGCGAATCTCTGGCCGTTCTGAAGTCAGTGGATACCGGCCTGCAAGCCAGGCTTTAAAACCACCATGAAGAACACTGACATGCTTTACACCGATCCAGCGTAACTGCCACCAGGCTCTTGCTGCCATGGCATGACTGCCATCGTCATACACGACAACGTGAGCATCGTCGTCTATCCCCCAGAATCGAACCCGCACTGCAAAAACATCAGGTTCAGGTAGCGGGTGTCGTCCAGTTTTACCGGGAATAATGGTACCTGAAAGATCATCTTCCAGGTGGGCATAAAAGGCACCCGGCAAATGATTCTGGTTATAGAGGGCATGTCCCGCAAAGGGCTTGGAAAGATTGTAACGGGCATCAATGATGACAATGCGCTCATCATTGAGCAGCGTAGCCAGAACTTCTGGCTCTATGAGTGGCGACATAAGTATCCCATTGAATGCAAGATTAGTAAGAGAATATCACGAGCAGGAATAGCACAACAACGACGCCTCTGCCTGGTCAACTTAAGGCTCGGGTGGCCAGGGTCGCTGTTCATCCCCGTCAGTCCAGGCTCTGACCCATTCAGGCAGTTCTGTCTGCCATTGCTCCAGCCCCATCTCCTCCAGAACTTTCTGAGTCGGAACACTCCCGTTTTTACTGGTCACCGTTGTGCGCAGCAATACTGACGAAACGGGTTGCCCCTTAACCCACATAGACTGGGCAATGTAGCTCCATCGGTCATCCATCCCAACCAGTTGAGTACGCAGGGTGACCCGGTCAAACATTCTGACCCGCCGCCGGTAACGCACAGAGCTGCCCGCCACCGCAAACCCCCACCGGTTGCGACGCAGAACTCCAGACAAACCGCAACGAATCGACAAATCGAACCGGCCAATATCATACAAAGTCAGCATACGACCATTATTGACTTCCATAAACATGTCCAGATCCCATGGGCGACAACGGAAAGTCGTCTCACAAGGGTCATTGATAGAAATGGATGAAGATAATCTGGCTTTAATACTGGACGTCAATAGACGTATAAGAGGGTACATAAAATCTTTTTCGATAAACCATTTATTGAAGTAATTATTTGAATACAGCGATCAGTCAGTCGCCATAAAGTTCATCAGAAATAAGAAGCTTTTGCAATGTTGGCTGGCGGGAAAAATAACCCGCCAAATCCCTGGCAGGTTGTATCACGTCCTTGTGATAAGTGCTGTCCTTGCATTTACAAGATAACAACAGCGGGACAGCGCCAGCTATAGGCAGATTGCGGCATTTACTGTAAGAAATATCCTACATCCTGTTTTAAAGGGGCTGGTGATAGCTTCCGTATGCCCTCAGGGCACAGTGAAAAGTCAAACCAAGGTTTCCATGAAATAGCTACCGTGATCCTGAAACTTTTCCATAACCTCTTTGTGTCCCCTTGCGCATGCAAGCTCAAGGGCGGTAGCCCCACCTCCATTCCGGTGATAACGACCTGCTCCCCTTGCCAGCAATTGATCGACTATTTCAGTATTCCCTTTCACACTGGCAATGTGCAGGGCAGTATTACCGCCTTTGTCTTTCAGCTCACAATCCGCACCTGCCTCCAGCAACCATTTAACCACCTCAGTGTGGCCTCTCTCAGCAGCAAGGTGCAGGGCAGTACATTCGTCTTTATTTTTCAAGCTGTGATCCGCATTTGCGCGCAGTAGCTTTTCGACCACCTCAAGATGACCTTCCCGACTGGCGACATGCAGGGCAGTATTACCGTCCGCTGTTTGCAATTTGTGATTTGCACCTGCTTTCAGCAGCCGTTCAACCACACCGGGAATGCCATGCCGGGCAGAGAAGATCAGGGCAGTTGAATCGTTAATACATTGAATGTCTATTTCAGCCCCATTTCTAAGCAGAAAGTCAACTAGACTGACATTCCCTGATTGAGCCGCATTGTACAGTGGAGGAAAATCAGTTCCGGAGGGGCTGTTAACGCTGAATCCCGATTTTACGAGAAGTTCAACTATTTCCAAATTGCCTTTCTGGCAAGCCAGGCGCATTGTGCGCTGGCTCTGCCCACTCGACTGTTGAATGTTAAAATTAGCACCTTCCTTTCCCTTTATACTCAAAAGCGCCTCAACGATCTTTACATTTTTTTCAAATACCGCCGTGGTCAGAGTGGAGAACTCATATTGCGGCTCTACGTAATTTACTGTATCCGGACTAACCTCTTTGCAAAGAGTTTGAACCACCTTTATATTATTGCTGCGGGCTGCTTCGAAGATAACCGAATCCAGAGAATATTCTCCATCGATTTTTTTAAGCTTTTCAAACAGTAGATTAAATATACGTTCATCCGGATTATTGGCAGCAAGCCTCAGTGCACCCGTCAGATTCTTCTTGTTTGCAGGAAATTTGTCGAATATTTGAACCATACTAAAGCCTTTCGAGACCGCCAACTGCAAGGCCGTGCGGCCACTGCCATCAATCGCATCAAAATTTTTCACTTTTTGGGCCAGTATTGAAACAGTGGTTTCTTCACCCACCCAAACCGCTGTGTGAAGGGGTGTTGATGTGTATCCACCCGTTCCCGCATAGGAGAAATCAACACGATCCACTTTTTCCATCAACATAGGAACCTCATTGGGACGAATATTTATTACAGCTTCCAGCAGCATATTTTTAAGAGCATCTCCATTGGAGTCATCAGGAACTAGCCCGTCAAACACGTATCGGTGTTTATTTTTGAGCGCTGTCTTAAAGGTTTCTAATTGTTCGGGGAGCAGGATGTTAAATTTGCCTCCTGCCCTGATAAGCTCCCTGGCCAGGTAGTGGTGCCCTTTGTTTACAGCCTGAGTGAGGGGTGTTTCGCCGTTATTGTGCCGTTTATTTACCTCCCCCCCCATACGGATCAGCAGCTGAGCAATGTTGGTATAGCCCATTGATGCCGCATACATGAGCAGAGATGTATCTTCTCCCAACGCCTCGGAATAGAAAGTTTGTTTGACCATCCCGGGATTTTCTTGCAAGGTTTTCTGCAAGACATCAAGTTTACCCCGCCTGCAGACCGATAAAGGCCATTTTTCACCATATTCAGATTTAAACTCGCAAGGTTCGTTGCTATTTCTATTCAGGGCAAATAATGGAACGGCTGGTTGCCTGCAAAAACTACATTGTCTATTTGCGACGGAAGTGTGGTCAGATTGCATATCCAGCCATACACCAATACATTTAGCATGCATGGTATGCTGACAACGGGTAACGACAACCCCTTTGTATGAAGCTGATCCAGGGATGTCCTCAGGTTCTTCGGACAGAGGCATCAAGCAAGTATTACAAGTATTATTATTTACATCAGACTCAGCTCTATTCATGACATCATTCCACTTTCTTTTCATTAGTATGAATTTCTGCCAACAAATTTCAGCTGACAATTCCCTTTGTCACTCCATATTTCCATATCAGAGTGTGTTATTTAGTGGGTTTGAGCAGAAATAGCGCTCAAAGTTCCCTTATCAGACCTCCTCCCCCCGACTTACATCCCTGAACATCTGCAACCAATGAACGATAACTACTGCGCTAGCCTACCGGACTTATCCACCACCTGATTATCAATAATGACTTTTTCAGAGAGGATATTTGAAATTTCATCAGTATCCCCTGTGCCATTTTCAATCACAATTCGGGTAATGGCTCCCGCATTATCGTCTGCGTCAAAATCATAATCTTCTGGGAAAACCGGCTCAACGCCAACCGGCTCTGGAAAAATCACGACATCCTCAATAATGGCTTCTGTCGGCAGCTCCGTCACAGACTCTTTTGTCTCATCAGGCAGTAGAAACAGTCCCGTCACAATTGCGCCGATGCCCACTGCCAGAGCTGCGCCCCAAAGCACTTCCTTTCTCATATCAAACCTCAAAGCCGAAAACATGGCGATAACCCTGTAGCCTTGCCATAGAAGGGTTACAGGGCTATATAGTCAGGGTTTACAACAATAACCGTTTATAACCATAACCGGTTATAATGCCTGTTTAATTGATCTGCCACCAACAATTATTGAAAGAATTGCCCGGAGCCCTAATGACCGACAACACTTCCTTCAGCCTAAGCTGCGTCGTCCCCGTTTTTAACGAAGGACCGGTCATTGCAGAGTTTCTTGAGGCATTGCAGGCGCGTCTGCAGGAAATCACGCCAGACTATGAAATCATCGTGGTGGATGATGGCAGTCAGGATAACACCGTTCAGCTGGTAGAAAACTACTGCGACGGCCAGCATATCAAACTGATTGAATTGTCCCGAAACTTTGGCAAGGAAACCGCCCTGACGGCGGGTATTGACGCAACGGAGAGTGATGCGGTTATTCTGATTGATGCTGACTTCCAGCACCCGCTGGATATGCTGCCGGTTTTTGTCGATCACTGGCGTCAGGGCTATCAGATGGTTTATGGCGTACGCCAAAGCCGTCACAGCGAATCCTACCTTAAGAAAAAAGGCGCTCAGTTTTTCTATCAGATAATGCACCATAGTACAGGTATCAATGTACCTGCCCACGCCGGTGACTTCCGCCTGATGGATAGAGTGGTGGTTGAAGCACTCAAATCCATGCCTGAACGCAACCGTTTTATGAAAGGTATCTACGCCTGGGTTGGCTATAAAACCATAGGACTGCCGTTTGAGGTTCAGGATCGTAAGGCGGGAGAATCCGGCTGGGGCTTTGCGAAACTGACCAGTCTGGCTATTTCGGGCATTACGGCGTTTACCACCCTGCCCCTGCGTATTGTCGGCGGACTGGGACTGCTGATTTCCATGGTTTCGATGCTTTATGCATTTTTCATCATATTTAAAACCCTGTTCCTCGGTGCACCTTTGCCTGGCTGGCCAACGGTTGTTGTTGCCATCACCTTTATCGGAGGCATACAGTTACTGTCTCTCTGGGTGCTGGGTGAATACATCTCGGGGATATTTAACGAAGTCAAACAAAGACCGAAATACCTGATTCAACGTCAGCTCGGCTTTAATAAAAAACAGTAATTTATGCAAATTATCAAGTTTATCGTGGTCGGAGGACTGGCAGCGCTGGTCCACCTCTCTTCTCTGTGGCTGATGGTTAACTTTCTTGCCCTTGACCCTGTTATCGCTAATGCCCTGGCCTTTATTGGTGCCTTTATTGTCAGTTTTACAGGCCAGAGTCTGTGGACATTTAACCATAAGTCCCATGACCACAATACGGCCCTGCGGTACTTGATGATCCAGTTGCTTTGCAGCTTTATCCTTAACCAGGCGTTATACACATTGCTGGTGCTGTATACACCTCTGCATTATATGGCAGCCAGTTTTATTGTCCTGGTTACGATTCCTGTCATCACCTTTACTCTCAGCAAATATTGGGCATTCCGATGACGCACCCTATGAAACAAGTGACCCTGTGCGCTGATGATTATGGTATGCACCCCCGGGTGTCGGGAGCGATTGTCGAGCTGATTCAACAGCAACGAATACAGGCCACCAGCTGCCTGGTGACATCCCCGTTCTGGCAAGCGTCAGCCCGACCCATTGCCGATATCCGGGCTCAGGCTGATATTGGTCTGCACCTTAACTTTACCGAGGGCTACGGGCTCAGCAATGCGTTCGCTAATGGCCTTCCCGGCCTTGGTAAAATGCTGACACTTAGCCAGTTAAGACTTCTGAGCTCAGCGAACCTGACCGAAGAAATCAAAGCGCAGTTTGAAGCCTTTACCTCGGACACGGGTTTTTTCCCCGACTTCCTGGATGGTCATCAACATGTACACCACCTGCCACAGGTTCGTGACGCTCTGTTAAAGGTTCTCGCCGATTATTCACTGCCGGACAGCTTCTGGGTTCGCAGCGTGCACCCAATGTGTTCCAACACCTCAAACATAAAAACCCGGGTGATTGTACACAGTGGTGCCAGAGCCTTTCGCAGGCAACTGCAAACCCACCGGATTCATCACAATCAGGCATTTGCCGGTGTCTATTCATTAGGGCCGAACCAGCCGTTCAGGCACTATATGCAACACTGGCTGAGCCATTTAAAAGACTCCGGTCTGATAATGTGCCACCCTGCACTGTCGGTAGCCTCCAATACGATTGACCACGCAGAAGCCAGGCTTCAGGAATACAACTACCTCAAAAGCGCCGACTTTGCTTCTGACTGCACTGCAAACACAGTTAAACTCGTACGGCTTTCTGAAAGCGCTACCTAACAACTATGACAACTGAAATGAACATTGCGAAAGACCATGGATGACCTGCAGACCAATACCTCCGAACCTCTGAAATACCCTCTGCGCTGGCTCAGCCTCCTTTGCTTTTTCCAGTTAACATTCTGGACACTGGCCCCCAACTGGGTTCGGCACTCCCTGAATTCTGACACTCTGGAAGGGATCGCCTGGGGCAACCTGTGGCAGTGGGGTTATGACAAACATCCGCCTCTGGCAGCCTGGGTGACGGCACTGTTTGCCAATTTAAGTGACACTTCAGACCTGCCGGTGTATTTCCTTGCGCAGTTATCCATCGTTATTGTATTTATCGCTGTCTGGCGTCTTGCCAAAGAGTACCTGCCTGGCCAGGGGGCTCTGCTGGCTGTCTTCCTGCTACAAGGCGTGTTGTTTTACAGCAACCGGGTCGAGCGGGTGACGCCCGACACCATTCAGGGGCCTGTGTGGGCATTGCTGGCCTTAACGTTTTATTTCGCCGTTACCCGTGAGTCCCTGAAATACTGGCTGTTAACCGGTGTATTGGCCGGTCTGGCAGTTCTTGCCAAATATCAGGTTGCGGTTTTATTTTTGCCGCTGCTGATCGTTCTGCTGATCACCAAAGAAGGCCAGAAAAGCCTGAAAACCGCTGCCCCCTGGCTGGGAGCTATTGTCGCCACACTGATCGTTCTGCCTCATCTGCAATGGCTGATGGAGAATAACTTTGCAGCGGTCGGTTATCTCGAAGAAATGTACGTAGATAACCCGGACAGCCAGCACGAATCCGGCTGGGCCGATCGGTTTTATTACCCCCTGTCATTCACTGTCAACAGTTTCAACAACATTCTTCCTATGTTGCTGCTGTGCATACCGCTTTTCCGGGCAAAAAAACTCAACATTCAATACGGTTCATTTGAAACCCTGTTCCTGACCGCCATAGCCCTGGGACCGTTTGTGCTCTCAATAGTGTTTGGTCTGATGACAGGCGAGAAGCTTATTCCCCGGTGGGCGACGCCCTACTTTGCCTGGCTGCCGCTTTTCATTCTGGTGACGCTGAAACCGGAAATCACCTATAAACGGTTTCGTACCCTGGCCATCTGCTGTCTGGCACTGGGAATGACTTTTTGTGCATTAAGAACGGGCTTCCAGTATTACAAACCCCTGCAAAAAGAGAGGTACTGGGAATCCGATGATTACATGCCTGCCCGTGAAGAAATGGCTTACGCCGACAAGCTCTGGCAGAAGTACCACTCCTATCCAATGCCTTATCTGGGCGGCCTTCATTATCACGTTGCCGAGCTGGTTCCTTATAGCAAGACCGGCCCCATTCCTTTCTTTGGCCTGAATCCGGCTGAAAGCCTGTGGATGGACGTTGAAGACTTCCACCGCCGGGGAGGAATGATTCTTATACGCCATGGCAGAAGAAATACCGACAAAGTGCAAAAGCGCCTGAAAGACCATTACCCTGACGCAGTTTACATAGGCAGCCATAGCTTCAAGCCGGTCAGCCGACTGGACGTTGACCCACCCGTTGAGTTCAAGACGGATTACTACCTGCTCGAACCCCGGACTGCTCCACAAAACCGCTAACAAAAAAAGCCGCGCCTTTACTCCAGGCGCGGCTTTTTATTCAGACAGCGAACAGCCAATAGTAAACAGCAGCATCTCAGCTATTGAACACGCACCACCCGACTGGTCGTCCCCTGGGTCAGCACCTTCACACGATCCCCCGCATTAAAGGCCGCTGCCGGATCATGCTGCTGAACGACAGACACATAGGAACCATCTTCCAGGCGCACGGTTATTTCAACGCCCTGCTTCTGAGTCAGTTTTTTCTCAGCCATATGACCGAGGACGCCACCGGCGACAGCTCCGGCAATCCCCCCAATGATGCCTTCGTTGCGCCCGCCAATCTGGGAGCCCAGCACGGCACCGGTCGCACCACCAGCCAACGTACCAATCTCACCCTCTGTACCTTCCAGTTTTACAAACCGGGCTTCAGCGACTGTTCCAAAGCGTACGATCTGCATCTGCCGGGCTTCAGTGCTGGAATAAGTCGTTCCCGTCAAATCGGACATACACCCGGTCAGGGAGACAGCCATAAGAACGGCAAGGCCAGCCTGTTTGATTTTGTTGGTCATAAATGTCTACTCCTGAGTTATCTTTTATTACCAGTGTATCCAAGGCTCTGACAGCTGTGTTTTAAAAGCTGTAATTTTAAAAAAAGGGAGCCGCTTTTTTCAAAGCCAGCCCCTTTGCTTATCGGGTTGGACTCCCTGAAAGGCAGGGAGTTCCCTATCCAGTCAACCCGCTCTCTAATCAACCCACTCTTTTTAGTCAACCCAGGCTCGCGCATTACGGAACATGCGCATCCAGGGTGCATCATCCTGCCAGTTGTCAGGGTGCCAGCTGTTCTGAACGGTTCTGAACACTCGCTCAGGGTGGGGCATCATGATCGTTACACAGCCATCGGCAGACGTCAGGCCGGTAATACCCTTGGGAGAACCATTAGGGTTATACGGATAACGTTCAGTGACCTGCCCCTGATTGTCTACATAACGCAGAGCCAGCTGAGCCGATTCCTGCAATCGCTCAATATGCTCAGGCTTACCGAATTCGGCATGCCCTTCACCATGAGCCACAGCTATCGGCATACGGGCACCTTCCATGCCACGCAGGAAGATGGAATTGTTCTTCTGCACTTCAACCATGGCGACCCGGGCTTCAAACTGCTCGGACTGGTTGCGAACGAAATGAGGCCACAGGTCCGCGCCGGGAATCAGCTCATGGAGGTTAGACAACATCTGACAACCGTTACATACCCCCAGGGTAAAACTGTCTTTGCGATCAAAGAAGGCTGCGAACTGCTCACGGCCCCGGTGATTAAACAAGATGGATTTAGCCCAGCCTTCACCCGCGCCCAGCACGTCACCGTAAGAGAAACCGCCGCAGGCCACCAGACCTCTGAATTCATCCAGCTGGCGGCGACCGCTGAGGATGTCACTCATGTGAACATCAACAGCGGTAAACCCGGCTTTATCAAAGGCTGCTGCCATTTCCACCTGACCGTTGACACCCTGCTCCCTCAGGATAGCGACCCGTGGACGAACCCCCGTGGCAATAAACGGTGCCGCGACATCACTGCTGATATCAAACGGCAGGGAGGCATGCAGACCGCTGTCCCGGTCATCCAGCAGGTTGTCGAACTCCTGACGGGCGCACTCAGGGTTATCGCGCAGAGCCTGAATACGGTAACTGGTTTCAGCCCAACAGCGCTGGTATTTCACACGGCTTTCAGAAATCAGAGTCTCGCCCCTGAACAACAGGTTCAGACGCTGGTCATCACGAAGGGTACCAATCGTGTGAGTGCAGTCGCCCAGACCCGCTGCCGCGAGAATATCCTTAACCCGGCCTTTATCTTCCGCACGAACCTGCAACACCGCCCCCAGTTCTTCGTTGAACAGGGCAGGCAGAATATCGTCAGAGGACTGAGCAATTTTTTCCAGGTGAATGTCCATACCGGCACGACCGGCAAATGACATTTCTGCCAGAGTCGTAAACAGACCGCCGTCAGCACGGTCGTGATAAGCCAGCAATAAATCCTGTTCCATCAGGATTTGAACGGCGTTGAAGAAGCCTTTCAGGTCAGCAGCGGAGTCAACATCAGCAGCGTCATCACCAATTTGTGCAAAGACCTGTGCCAGGGCAGAACCGCCAAGACGATTCTTACCACGACCAAGATCCACCAGCAGCAGGCGGGTATCGCCCTTGTCCAGACGCAGCTGCGGCGTGACGGTTTTGCGAACATCGGTGACCGGCGCAAAGGCGGAAATCACCAGAGACAGCGGCGAGGTCACGCTCTTGTCTTTATCACCGTCTTTCCAGCTGGTACGCATGGACATGGAATCCTTGCCCACAGGAATGGCAATGCCCAGCTCCGGACACAGCTCCATCCCCACCGCCTTGACGGTCTCATACAGCTTTTCGTCTTCACCCGGATGACCCGCCGGGGCCATCCAGTTTGCGGACAGTTTGATATCGCCCATTTTTTCAATTCGGGCAGAAGCGATATTGGTAATCGCCTCACCAATCGCCATGCGGCCAGAAGCCGGACCATTAATAATCGCAACAGGCGTACGCTCGCCCATGGACATAGCTTCACCGGTATAGGTGTCAAATGAGGTGGTTGTTACCGCACAGTTAGCGACAGGCACCTGCCAGGGCCCCACCATCTGGTCACGGGCGACCTGGCCGGTAATGGAACGGTCTCCAATAGTGATCAGAAAACTCTTACTGGCCACAGAAGGCAGTTTCAGTACCCGTTCGCTGGCTTCTTCCAGTGTAATGCCGCTCAGGTCAATGGCATCCTGCTTAATATCCGTTGATTCTACATCCCGATGCATACGGGGTGGTTTGCCCAGCAGAACATCCAGAGGCATATCCACCGGATTATTATCAAAGTGGGAATCTTCAACCAGCAGGTGTTTTTCTTCCGTCGCTTCACCCACTACGGCGTAAAGGCAACGCTCGCGTTTACAGATAGCTTCAAACAGCGCCATATTTTCCGGAGCCACTGCCATCACGTAACGTTCCTGAGACTCGTTACACCAGAGTGCCAGGGGCGACATACCCGGCTCGTCGTTCAGAATGTCGCGCATCTGGAAACGCCCGCCCCGGTCACCATCACTCACCAGTTCCGGCAGAGCATTGGACAGGCCACCAGCGCCTACATCATGGATAAAGGCAATCGGGTTGTCGTCACCCAGCTGCCAGCACTGGTCGATCACTTCCTGACAGCGGCGCTCCATTTCCGGGTTATCACGCTGGACACTGGCAAAATCCAGGTCTTCCTGACCCTCACCTGAGGTCATAGAGGAAGCAGCGCCACCACCCAGACCAATCTGCATGGCCGGACCACCCAGGACAATCAGTTTGGCACCGACAGGGATTTCACCCTTTTCAACATGATCCGCACGAATATTACCCAGACCGCCTGCCAGCATAATGGGCTTATGGTAACCGCGCACTTCTTCGCCGGTAGCGGCTTTAGCGGCCTGCTCATAGGTACGGAAGTAACCGCACAGGTTCGGACGACCAAATTCATTGTTAAAACCCGCACCGCCCAGTGGGCCATCAATCATGATATCCAGGGCCGATACGATCCGGTCAGGCTTGCCATAGCCTTTTTCCCACGGCTGTTCATAGCCGGGGATATTCAGGTTGGAAACACTAAAGCCGGTCAAACCCGCTTTAGGCCTGGAACCTCGACCCGTCGCGCCTTCGTCACGAATTTCACCACCAGAGCCTGTTGCTGCGCCAGCCCGGGGGGCGATAGCGGTGGGGTGGTTGTGGGTTTCCACTTTCATCAGGATATGAATATCTTCCTGATGGTAGTCGTAGGTTTTGGTGTCAGGATTCGGGAAGAAACGTCCGGCTTTAGAGCCTTCAATAACAGAAGCATTGTCTTTGTAGGCAGACAAGACACCCTTACTGCTCATGGCGTGGGTGTTGCGAATCATCTGGAACAGGGAGTGATCCTGCCTCTGTCCGTCGATGGTCCAGGTGGCATTGAAAATCTTATGGCGACAGTGTTCGGAGTTTGCCTGGGCGAACATCATCAGTTCCACGTCCGTGGGGTTACGTTCCAGCTTTATATAGCTCTCGACCAGATAATCAATCTCATCGTCTGCCAGCGCCAGTCCCAGTGAACGGTTCGCCTGTTCCAGTGCTTCCCGGCCTCCATCAAGAATGTCGACGGCCGTCAGGGGGGCAGGCTCGGATTCTGTAAACAGGGATTCGGCAGCCTCAGGGTTATCCAATACCGTTTCTGTCATACGGTCGTGAATCAGCTCGCCAGCCTTTTGAATCTGTAACTCACTCAGCCCCTGTTCAGCAGCAATGTAATAAGCGATACCTCGCTCAATACGCTGAATTTTGTTCAGACCGCAATTATGGGCAATATCAGACGCCTTACTGGACCAGGGAGAAATAGTGCCGGGACGGGGGACAACCAGCAGCAAGGTCCCAGTACAGGATCCTTCCTGCCGGCGCGGACCATAGGTCAGCAGTTGTTCGAGAACCGCCAGTTCCTGTTCAGACAGTGCCTCACTGCTCTGAACGAAGTGCTGGTAGTCGGCAAAGACACCGGACACTTCCGGAATAAGGTTTTGTAAGGTTTCCAGCAGTTTTTTGCTGCGAAACGGAGAAAGAGCGGGAGCGCCACGCAATATCAGCATGCTTTTACCGTAAAAATACAGTTTATGAAGCTGAAAGCTCGCCACAAACAGCCTGTTCACTGCCTGTGACACACTTTTCAGCAGAACTCAGGGGAATCAAGGCGGCTATGATAATCGAAACTACTGTACGGAAACCAGTCATGGAAAATACACATAAGTGCTTATTCCTGCTCCGGACAGACACTAACATAACCGCAGACGCTTCCTTTCCTCTTTCTTCTGCCTGCGCCGTTCCCTGAAAAAAGCCGACATCATTTCACCGCACTCATCCTGCAATACACCCTGAGTCACTTCTACCCTATAGTTCATCTGCGGCTGATCCAGCACCTGAGTGACACTGACAACAGCACCGGACTTGGGCTCACAGGCACCAAAGATTACCCTGCGAATGCGGCTATGAATAATAGCACCTGCACACATGGTACAGGGTTCCAGAGTGACATAAAGGTCGCAATCCACCAGCCGGTAATTGCCCAGCGCCCTGGCCGCCTGCTGCAAAACCAGAATCTCGGCATGGGCAACAGGGTTACATCCGGTAATAGGCTGATTATGGGCGCGGGCAATCATTTCACCGTTATGGACAATCACCGCACCTACCGGCACTTCCTGCTTTTCCCAACCTTTGTAAGCTTCAGACAGGGCTTCCTGCATCCAGTCGCTATCCGTTTTCTCTAACACCAGTCTCAATGCCTTGTTAAGCCAATTAACAGCGGGGCAGTATACAACGAAAAGAGTGCAAACCGGGGAAGCCAGTCAAATCGGTGACAGCACCAGCATTGGCAAAAAAACTTTATAACCGGCTATTAATTTTACCGGTATCCGACCGATGCCCATTATTACGGTTCTGTAACTGCTGTGATTCAAGAGAAAGCCGGGAATAAAATTAGTCGTTAAATCCTCTACGCTCTTGGCAACAGCTATATATACTGAATGAAAGTAGTTTTTCTTATTCCAGATTTGATGACTTGATACCAGCGGAGGGTAGGGTCAAATGTCTTACAAGCAGAACGTCGAAGAGAATCTGCAGCATTTTGCCGAGAGCATTGGCCTTGGCGAGCTGAGTCTGAATGAACACGATGCCTGCGGCCTCTGTTTTGATGACACCTTAATTGTCAACATGGAGTACCTGGAGGAAGATGAAGCCCTGGTCTTCGTTTCCTCGGTTAAACCCATGGATGCCCACGACGATGCCAAGACCCAGCTGTTCGAAAAGCTGCTCTCCCTGAACCTTCAGCATCACAGTATGCAGGGCGCTTTCATTGCTCTGAACCATGACAAAACGGAAGTCTTGCTGATTCGTTCCATGCTGGCTTCCAGCGATTACGGCAACTTTGAATCCACTCTGGAAAAATTTGTAAACACACTGGAATGGATTGTGTCTGAAGTGGACAACGTTGATCAGGACAGTACTCCGGCAGCAAGCCCCTCTACACCACAGCCCGGACCCGGTGGACCCGGCGACATGGGCATGATGGTTTAACGGGGCAGGGCTTTACAGGGTAGAGTGTGAAGAAAGGGCTTAACAGCCCTTTTTTTCTCTCTGGAGTAAATAATGGATGATCAGGAGAGCAAGGTTTGCCAGAAGCATTAAAGTATCTGACCGATGCCCTTGAGAGCGCTGTAGGCGGTGAACGTCTGGTGGATATTCGCGGCCGGGTAACCGAAGTACAGGGCATGATCATCAAGGCCGCTGTTCCCGGTGTCAAAATCGGTGAACTGTGCGAGCTGATCACTCCCGGTGAAGAGCAGACCAGTTATGCGGAAGTGGTCGGCTTTCAGGGACATGAAACCGTTCTTTCGCCCATGGGTGAGATCATGGGCATCTCCTCAACCACGGAAGTCATCCCTACTGGCAAAGTGCATCACGTGGGTGTTGGCCCGCACCTGCTGGGTCATGTTCTGGATGGCATGGGCGATCCACTGGATAAAACCGCGTTCGATGGCATTGAGCCAGAAACTTATTACCCGGTCTATGCCAACAGCCCGGACCCAATGACCCGCAAAATCATCGACAAACCACTGCCTCTTGGTCTTCGGGTTCTGGATGGCATCCTGACCTGTGGCGAAGGACAACGGATGGGCATTTTTGCCGCAGCCGGTGGTGGTAAGTCCACCCTGCTCTCCATGCTGGTCAAAGGGGCCGAAGTGGATGTCACCGTACTGGCGCTGATCGGTGAACGGGGACGGGAACTGAGAGAATTTATTGAGCACGACCTGGGGCCTGAAGGCGTACAGAAGTCGGTCATCATTGTTGCGACCTCCGACAAGTCATCCATGGAGCGCGCCAAGGCAGCCTATACCGCCACCGCCGTGGCGGAATATTTCAGAGATAAGGGTAAACGGGTTCTTTTGTTGATGGACTCGGTTACACGTTTCGCCCGGGCCCAGCGTGAAATCGGTCTGGCAGCAGGCGAGCCGCCAACCCGTCGGGGTTTTCCACCTTCTGTATTTGCTACCCTGCCAAAGCTGATGGAACGAGCCGGTATGTCTCATACGGGTTCCATTACTGCCCTCTACACCGTTCTGGTAGAAGGCGATGATATGACCGAACCCGTGGCTGACGAAACACGATCTATTCTGGATGGACACATCATCCTGTCCAGAAAACTGGCGGCCGCTAACCATTATCCAGCCATCGACGTATTGTCCAGCGCCAGCCGTGTTATGAACGCCATCACACCAGAAGAACACAAAGCGGCGGCAGGCCGATTACGGGAACTGCTGGCAAAGTTTGAGGAGATTGAATTGCTGGTCAAAGTTGGGGAATACAAACAGGGCTCTGACGCCGTTGCCGATGAAGCCCTGCAAAAAATCGACCACATCCGTAACTTCCTCAAACAGCGTACCGACGAACTCACCCACTACGATGACACCATTCAGCTGCTCAGGCAGGTGGTGGGTGTCTGAGCCTGAACCATGCTGCACGAACTACTGAAAGTTAAACAGATTCGTGAAAAGTCTGCCCACGATGAAGTCCAGAAACGCAAATACCGCCTCGAAGAAAGCCACCGGGCGGTAGAGCGGGCGAAAGAAGAATTCCTTGAGTATGTCCAGTGGCGCGGTAAAGAAGAGCAGCGGCTCTACGATAATATTATCAATACGGAAGTAAAGCAGAACGACCTTGATCAGTTGAAACAGAATATCGGTTTGCTGCGGGAAAAGGACGTACTGCTGGAACAGGCGATTGCCGAAGCCAGAAAAAAAGTCGTGGACGCCGAGGCCGCTCTTGAGGAAGCCCGGGAAGAACACGCCAAGGCCATTCAGGCAGTGCAGAAGTTTGAAGAATTCACTGCCACCCTGGACGAAGACGCTGCCAAAGAGGCAGCTCGTCTGGAAGATCTGGAAATGGAAGAGTTTACGGTCAGGCCCCGTCATTGAGGCAATAGCCGTTTCTATCCATTAACAATGGACAAAACATGAGCGAACTCACATGGATGGAGTCAATCAAAGCAGCCAGCCTCAAGCCAGCCCTCCCCCGGATTCATCGGGTAATCAGCAACAGGTGACCGAAAGGCAGGCCGACGACTTTGCCAAAAAAATGGGCAAAAAGAAAGAGGGCCCTAAAACAGCAGACAAAGAAGAAATGACCCTTGAAAGCCTGCTGGCTTCCCGCAGTAAAAAAGGCTCCGACGCTGAACGCCTGAGAGGAGACTCCCAACATGGTAAAGGCGGCAAGGGTAAACAGCACGAAGAAGCCGATACCCTTTCTGCGCTGACAGGCAATGAGAAACAGGATCAGCCTTTGCACACAACCCGTGAGGTTCAGGCCCCCACATCGGTCACAGACATAAAGGCCATTGATAAAGTCAGTGGCCCGAAAGAAATTAACGAAGTGATTAATAAGCTCGTGGATAAAATCCACGTTTCTGCCAAGGACGCCATCAATGGTGCCGAAGTCCGCATTACCATGAAAGAAAACATTCTGCCCGGCACTGAAATTCGCATTCAGCGTATGGGTGGGGAGCTGACCGTCACCATGAATACGACGTCGGCAGACACTCATAACTTTCTGGCGGTCAATGAATCTTCTCTGCTGAAAAGCCTCAATGAACGTTTTGGCGACAAGGTACAGGTTAACATCAATCTGTCCGGCGGCGACCAGCCCGGCGACGGGCGCTCCCGGGAGCAGTATGAGGGAGAGCAGGAGCAGGATGATAACGAAGGTTAACCATGTCCACAGAACCTCTGGCTTATCAGACCCTGTCAGTGGCTCAGTTAGAACTGAGTCGTTTACTTTGTCATCACCAGAACGTCTTTACCACCGAGATCAACCAGTCTGAAACAGAGCTGGAGCTGTGCCACCAGCCTGCTGATACACTGCCTTCCTATACCTTCCATCTGGAACTGAATGGTCATCCGTACCGGTTTTATGCCGGTGACAGCCTGCTGGATTCAATCTTGCCCGGTAAGCTGGATCATCACGGTCTCAATAAACTACCCGACGATTTGCGTACCGCTGTGCTGACCAACACCCTGGCACCCATTCTGCAGCCGCTGGCTGAACGCCTGGGTATCTCCTGGTCTTTGCAGGAGGTTAAACCTACGGACCCGGCAAACCCTCCTGCCACACTGGGAATGAACATTCGCCAGAACACCATTAACACTCGTATTGAGCTACTGATTGATGATCTGCTGCTGACCATACTGAAGGCGATTCCGTCTCATCATCCACAGCAATTGCCCGATATACCTTTCTGGGCGACTCTGGAAAAAGGCCATACCCGGTTGCCATTCTCAGAGCTGAAAACGCTGGAAGCTGGCGATATTGTCTTTTTAGACCAGCATGTCAACGACCCTCAGGTCATTGTTCGTATCAGCCAGCGTACCGCATTTCTGGGAGAGATCGCCGATACCGGCGTCAGCATCTTACAAAGGCATCAGACAATGGACGAATATGAGCACGAGCAGGCCAGTGAAGAAGGCCATGAACAGGAAGATCAATCGGAAATGCCTGCTGCCGATGCAGAGGTCAGTGTTGATCTGCACGACCTGCCTGTCACCCTGATGTTTGAAGTCGGTCAGCAGCAGCTCACTCTGGCAGAGCTGCAGGGTATGCACGCAGGCTATGTTTTTGAACTGGATCGCTCAATCCGGCAGCCCGTTAACATGCGCGCTAATGGCAAGCTGATCGGCCAGTGCGAACTGGTACAGATTGAAAATCGCCTTGGAGCACGCATCACACAACTGCTCGATCAGTAAACCAGCTGACAGGACCGACCCATGGAAAGCGGTATACTGAATCTCACCAGCCCTTTTTATTTAATGATCCCGTTGGCGCTTATGGCGCTGATTCCCTTTATGGCGGTCATGGGCACATCGTTCCTGAAGCTGGTTGTGGTTTTTTCCATTCTTCGAAACGCTACAGGTTTACAGCAGATTCCCCCGAACATTGCCATGAATGCCCTGGCGATCATCCTGACACTGTACATTATGGCTCCGGTCGGTTACGAAATGTACGAGCGAATTCAGCCTGAAACCCTGAGCTTTGAAGACCTTTCCTGGATTGAAGCAGTTCAGGATGGTATCACCCCTTACCGGGATTTCCTTAAAGCCAATACCACGGCGGAAGAGCGTAATTTTTTCCTGAAATCTGCCCGGCTTCTATGGCCCAGCCGTTACCAGAAAGAGCTGTCAGCCGATGACCTGATGATACTGCTGCCGTCGTTTTGTATCAGTGAACTGACCAAGGCATTCCAGATCGGGTTTCTGCTGTATCTGCCGTTTATCATCATTGACCTGATCGTATCCAACATTCTGCTGGCCATGGGTATGATGATGGTGTCGCCTATGACCATTTCCCTGCCCTTCAAACTGCTGTTATTTGTTTTGCTGGAAGGCTGGACAAGACTGATTCACAGCCTGGTGCTGAGTTACAGCTAGACCTTTCAGGAGAAGAACACAATGTCTGGAGAAAAAATGTCTGGAGAAAAAAATGGTTGATGGAGAAGTGATACAGCTGACAGCTCAGGCGTTGCTGCTGACCCTGATACTGTCCATGCCTCCCATCATTGCAGCGGCAGGTGTTGGCCTGATTATCAGTCTGGTGCAGGCGCTGACCCAGATTCAGGAACAGACCCTGCCCTTCGCGTTCAAGCTGATTGCCGTTATCATCAGCATTTTTGCCACTGCCCGATGGCTGGGCATTGAAGTGTATAACTATTCTCTGGCCATCATGACCAAGATTGGCACGATCTGAAATGCTTATCCCGATTGATGAACTTAAAGAATGGTTTTATGTGTTCACAATGGGAGCCCCAAGAATTGTTGCGCTCTTTACCCTGATTCCCTTTCTGCACAAACGCATGCTCGGTGGTGCCATGATGCGTAACGGCGTGGCCATGGCGCTGGTACTGTTTATGCACCCGATGCTGGCTGAAGCGGTTCCGGAGAAAACGCCCACCATCTACGCAACGCTGCTGATTGTATTAAAAGAGGTCTTTATTGGTGCGCTTCTGGGCTTTGTCATTACCATTCCTTTCTGGGCCCTGGAATCCGCCGGTTTCTTTATTGATAACCAGCGGGGTGCCTCCATGGCCAGTGCCATGAACCCTCTATCCGGCGCTGAATCATCACCCATGGGCATTCTTTTTTCTCAGGCGTTCACGGCTATTTTCATGGTCAGTGGTCTGTTTTTACTGTTGGTGAAAAGCCTGTTTATCAGCTATTCCACCTGGCCGGTCTTCAGCTACTTCCCCAACCTGAACCCGGAAGGCGCTATCTTTTTCCTGAAACAGTTTGACCTGATCATCAGCCTCTCCATGTGGCTGGCCGCGCCAGTCATTATTGCCATGTTTATTACCGAGTTCGGCATTGCCCTGATCAGCCGCTCTGCACCTCAGCTGAACGTTTTTATTCTGGCTATGCCCATTAAAAGTGGTGTCGCCGCCGCCATTCTGGTGGTCTATGTCGGAACGATTCTCACGCTGGCCCGTAAACACGACGAAGGTATCCCAACGCTGTTTATGATGCTAGGGGAGCTCTGGCGATGAGTGCGGAAAAGACCGAACAGCCCACCCCGAAAAAACTAAGGGACGCGCGCGAGAAAGGTCAGGTCGCCAAAAGCAAGGAAGTGTCGGGGACTTTTGGTTTTCTGCTGGTTATCGCCACCCTGTGGTTTATGAGTGATGACTACATCAACACCATTCAGGAAATGGTGATTCTACCCTCGACGGTTTATAACGAAACCTTTGAGGAAGCCTTTAAAATTGTCACTATGGGCATTCTCACCAAATCCATTGAACTTCTGATTCCCCTGGTTGGCGTTACCCTGTTAGGGGCAATTATTGGCAACGTCATGCAGTTTGGCTTTCTGCTGGCGGGTGAATCCATCAAACCTGACATCAAAAAAATCAGCCCCATCGGTGGCTTTAAAAAAATATTTGCCATGAAAAACCTTATGGAGTTTTTCAAGTCGGTGATTAAGATCATCTTTCTTTCCATTGTTGTCTATTACGTGATCAAGGGCAGTCTGGGCGATATGGTCAACATGCCCTATTGCGGCAGCAGCTGCATTCTTCCCATCACCGGCATACTGCTGAAAAAACTGTTGCTCTACGCCATCGCCGCTTTTATCGTTATCGCGGTACTCGACTTTATGTTTGAAAAACAACAGTTCACCAAACAGAACAAAATGTCGAAGGATGAGGTTAAACGGGAACATAAAGAGAGTGAGGGTAGCCCGGAGATCAAAGGTAAACGTAAAGAGATTCATCAGGAAATTCTTAATGAGGCGGAAAACACCAAAAAATCCGATGTGGTCATCAAGAACCCGACCCACCTGGCCATCGGCCTGCATTACAGTCAGGACAAAACACCACTGCCTGTCGTTACGGTGAAAGGCCGTGGTGGTCGTGCCCGCTTTATTATTAAAATTGCAGAGAAAGAAGGGATACCTATCCTGGAAAACGTCCCTCTGGCACACGCCCTGTTTGACACCGACATTGCCAGCTATATCCCCAGCGAACTGATTGAACCTGTGGCTGAAGTATTCCGCTGGGTGGAAGACCTCAAGGAGCAGGAAAAATATAACCAGCCTGACCAGTAACAGGTTAATTAGCCATCAGACATCACCATCAACGAAGTAATCAGCTGTGAGTTAAGTAGATTTTCTTATTGCTGCAAGTTCTATAGAGGCAGAGACTAACCACATCAAACGCACGGATCAAACGCAGCATAACTTAGCCCAAACTAAGACTGACTGCACGATTCACTATTGCCGACCTTCAACCCTCACGGTGATGACCAAGATGGCACTGGATACTACTGAACTGAACGAGTATCGTACTGAACACGACCTGCTGGGCGATGCCAAAGTACCGAATGCGGCCTACTACGGCATTCAAACTCAGCGCGCCATGGAAAACTTTAATATTTCCGGTGTCGAACTGAGCCACTACAGCAACGTACCAACCGCTCTGGCGATGGTAAAGAAAGCCTGTGCTCTGGCTAACCGTGATGTGGGTATGCTGGATGCAGCCAAGGCTGACGCTATTGCCGACGCCTGTGATGAAATCATCGCAGGCAAACTGCACGACCAGTTCCGTGTAGACATGATTCAGGGTGGCGCAGGTACTTCCACCAACATGAACGCCAACGAAGTCATCGCCAACCGTGCGCTGGAGCTGATGGGCTACCGTCGCGGCCAGTACGAACACCTGCATCCGAACACCCACGTTAACATGGCCCAGTCCACTAACGATGTCTACCCGACCGCCATGCGACTGGCTATGGTGTTAAAGCACAGCGAACTGATCATTGCTGCCCAAAGCCTGAAAAATGCCTGTATACAGAAAGCAGAAGAGTTCAAGGACATCCTGAAGATGGGTCGCACCCAGCTGCAGGACGCTGTTCCAATGACCCTGGGTCAGGAATTCAAGGCTTTTGCCACCACCATTGGTGAAGACATTGACCGTGTCAGGGATATGGCCAAACTGCTGTGCGAAATCAACCTGGGCGGTACCGCGATTGGTACTGGCATCACTGCTGACAGTCGCTACGCACCTCTGGCTGTTAAACACCTGTCTGATATCTCCGGCCAGAACATGATCCTGGCAGGCGACCTGGTGGAAGCGACTTCCGACATGGGCGCTTTCGTGATCTTTTCCGGCGCCCTGAAGCGTATGGCAGTAAAACTGTCCAAGATGAGTAACGATCTGCGCCTGCTCTCTTCCGGCCCTCTGTGTGGCCTGAACGAAATCAACCTGCCGGAGATGCAGCCAGGCTCATCCATCATGCCAGGCAAAGTGAACCCGGTAATCCCGGAGTGCATGAGCCAGATCGCGTTCCACGTCATCGGTAACGACATGGTGGTCACCATGGCCTCTGAAGCGGCTCAACTGCAGCTGAACTATGCGGAGCCAGTTCTGGTTTACAAGATTCTGGAATCCATCCAGCAACTGACCAACGGCATGTTCATGCTGACTGACCGTTGCGTTAAAGGCATCACCGCCAACGCTGACATCTGCCAGGGTTACGTCGACAACTCTGTGGGCCTGGTAACGGCACTGAACCCATACCTGGGCTACGAGAACTCCAGCCGCATTGCCACCACCGCAATGCGTACCGGTCGTCGTGTTGTTGACCTGGTGAAGGAAGAAGGCCTGCTGACTGATGAGCAACTGGCAGAAATTCTGAAGCCGGAAAACATGGTCGCACCACTGGACCTGAGCAGCAAGCTGGCATAAAAGACTAACGTCGCTTATATGGTTTAGGTACATTCGAAAAGCCCGCATTCAGGTTTATGAACGCGGGCTTTTCGGTTTTTAACCAAGCTACAACATGACAAACTAAGTAAGCTTCACACCCCCAGTCGCACATCCACTGATTTAAACCTCACCCCATTCGTCTAATATTGCGTAAACCACATAAGGTAAGATCAAAAACGAAATAACCAAAATTCACGGAACGTAACCACTGCTCATTCTTAATAGTAAGATGCACGATAGTAACGAGTAGAGAAATCACATCGGCTCATACTCCGCAATGTCGAAATCCTCTGCTAAACTGTGATCGAATTCCACAGCCGTTAAGCGTCTATTTGCGTCCGCTTTTCATACAACGACTACACACTACTGTAGCTCGATCAAATAAGCATACGCAAAGTACCTAGTGCCTGAGATGAACAGAAGTATGAAGTGGTTCTGTGTTCGTTATGCCTTACCCAACTGTGAACCCGAATTACTGCCTGCGCCTGATCATGAAAATGAAGACATGGCCTAAGGCAACATCATGGCATGGGAATCGTGGCTTGGAAAGTAAGCTGAAATTTCCAGCCAGACGGCGATAAACTGTCACCCCCTTTTATTACGATAACTTGTACTCAGTGGAGTCATTATGCAGCAACAGGACATGAAGCAGGAACCCACCGTTTTCATCATCGATGATGACGAAGCTGTGCGTGACTCGCTGAAAATGTTGATGAAGTCTGTTGGTCAGGCTGTTGAAGCGTTTTCCTCTCCGGCAGAATTTCTGGAGAGCTACGATGAAAACCGTCCGGGTTGCATTGTACTGGACATTCGCATGCCGGGCATGAGCGGCCTGGAGCTTCAGAACAAACTGAACGAAATGCACTGCATTCTGCCAATCATCTTCATCACCGGCCACGGCGATGTACCGATGGCTGTTCAGGCTATCAAAGACGGTGCCATGAACTTCATCCAGAAACCATTCCGCGATCAGGAACTGCTGGACCTGATCAACGACGCCCTGAAACTGGATACCCAACAGCGTCGCGAACTGCTTGAGCACAAAGAAATCCTGCGTCGTCTGTCTACCCTGACCGACCGTGAACGCGAAGTACTGCATCACGTTGTAGAAGGCAAAGCCAACAAGGTGATTGCTGCCGATATCAACCTGAGCCAGCGTACTGTAGAAATCCACCGTTCGCGGGTAATGGAAAAAATGGGCACTAAATCCCTGGCTCACCTGGTGCGTCAGGTGATGCAGGTTAAAGATCACCTGGAAGGTGAATTTAACTTTAAAATTTAACTTTAAAAGTTAAGTAGTTCTCGAGACTTAAACCGGGGCAGAGTGTAAATTAAAAGCCAAAACACTCTGCCTGAGGTTATCGCTGCGAGCGAAACGGAAGTACTATCGTTTCAATTTCGGCTCGATACCAGACCATCGACGGCTTTCTACCATCAGAACCAGCCAGTAACCCCCCTTTGTAATTCGTCACGAAACCGGAACCAAAGCTTTAAGTACTCCCCGTACAACGTCTAGTAAATCCCTCCATTCAGCAATTCAGACTCTAAATCTAAACTTCTTTCAGTCTTCGTGATAACCCGCCACATCGCCTGGTTATCAAGTCCTGCAACTAAAGGTTATAGTTTTTTAGAAAGAGACTACTTTTAGAACAGCAGGGTCTAACGCCCTATTAAATCATCAAGGCCGCCCATATGAATCTGGCTAAACAAGCAATTGTGTATCTTCTTGAAAAAGATACCAGCATTACCGATACCATCCGCAGTCTGTGTGATGAAAAATCCATGATGCTTGAATGCTTTGATTCCGGACCAGAGCTGCTGCGCGCTGTAGATGGTCAGGTACCTGCCTGTATCGTTGCAGCAGACAACGTGCCTGTTGGCCAGGCATTGACTCTGGCAGAAGCACTGGACACCTGTCACCACGATATCCCGGTCATCATTCTGGGTGAACACAGCGATGTGTCCAGCGCCGTAGCAGCCATTAAAGCCGGTGCCATCGATTACATCGAAAAGCCAGTCATCTACGGCCGTCTGGCAGAGCATTTCAATCAGGCACTGGCTCGCACAGCATTAACGAACTAAACCGGCTTGCAGTTGGTCAGCGTAAGCGGCCAACTGATCAAGTAACTTAAGCGCATCAGCCGAAGCCCCCTGCTTCGCACTGTCCAGATCGCTCCAGAACTGGCTAAACCCAAGTACAGCGGAGTCCTGGCCGGATAATCTCTGGCGTCGAAACTCATGCCACCGGAGAGACTCTTCCTGATCCAGTGTTTCAGGGTAATGACGCCCACGATACCTGAACAGCATTTCATCAAGACGACCGTCTTCAAACGATAAGTGCAAATTCCCAAGTGACTCCGGGGTCGCCTCTGGAATCCGTTCCATCAGGCGCTTATCCGCCCAGGAAAAAAAGCCACCCGAGTACAGCATTTGATCAGGGTCCTGAGTCTCTTTACCGGGCGAACCGGCAAAGACAGCCTGTACCTTTTCAGCAAGTTCCGGGCTGTTCAGTAGCATTTCCCGATGACGAAAGCAGGTGTCAAGATCGATATTGAGCCTTGCCTGATCTTCTGCTCTCAATACCTTCAGAGGCGCCAGTGCCGGACATTTATTAAGACTGACACCTTTCAGCGGAATGCGCTCCCGTGTTTCCCCTTCCTGCCTTGGGGTAAACAGGTTGTCCTGAATCTCTTCCACAGACATTGCCAGCAAGGGCGCTGGATCAACACTCAGATCATACACAAACACCTGGTTCCGGTTCCGGGGGTGCTCAACCAGAGGCAGTACGACGGCCAGACACTGTTTTGCCAACCCAAACATGCCGGAAACGTGAACAACCGGCTGCTTTGTATGGAGGCCCAGCAAAGCTCCGGCCTTGTCTTTGAAGCGATGATCCAGATAAAACTGAAATAACTTAGGCTGTTTTTCCCGAATCAACCGGGCCAGGGCGATAGTGGCACGGACATCAGACAGCGCATCGTGGGCAGCTCCGTGCTCAATGCCATTAGCTCTGGTCAGTTCTTCCAGTTTATAGCTGTTGAAGCCATCTTCCCGCTTGGGCCAATGGATGCCATCAGGCCGTAACGCCCCTGTCATACGCACCAGGTCAATCAAATCCCAGCGGCTATTGCCATTGGCTCTTTCCCGAAGGTAGGGGTCATGGAAATTACGATAGAGACTGTTCCTGATGACTTCATCATCAAAGCGGATGGAGTTATAACCTGCCGCGCAGGTGCCGGGAACCATCAACTCATCAAGAATCCGCTGGATAAACTCCGGTTCAGCCAGGCCTCTGGCATTGACGGCCTGGGGCGTTAAGCCTGTAACCAGCGCCGCCATGGGGTTAGGCAGATGATCATCCGGCAACTTGCAGAAAAGGTTGACCGGCTCACCAATCTCATTGAGTTCAGCATCGGTACGAATAGCCGCAAACTGCGATGGCCAGTCGGTGGCGGGATTGGTGCCCACGGTTTCAAAATCGAACCAGAGAAAACTTTTTAGCATAAATTGTCCGGGTTATTCGTCTGACCAGTGTATTTTGGCCTGTCCTTTACAGACCTCCAGAACCCGCAGGCCAAATGACTGATGTTCAGCCAACGGCAGCGAGATATGCAATTCGACTACTTCAGAGTAGTGATGACCAGTCACTTCACCACTATAACCTTCAAGCAAGTGCCTGACAGACTGTTCAGAAGCGTAATCAATGGCCACTATACCCGTTTTCATCGCCACCCGCTGTTCAACCGGCAAGGCATCAACAGCCGCCTGAACCGAAGCGCCATAGGCTCTGACCAGGCCACCGGCCCCCAGTTTAACGCCGCCAAAATAACGTACGACAACCGCACACAGTTCACCAATGCCTTTATGCTGAAGCACGTTCAGCATCGGCTTCCCGGCAGTGCCACCCGGCTCCCCATCGTCATCAAACCCCACCACCGTATTACCCTCCGGAGGGCCGGCGATAAAAGCGAGGCAGTGATGAGTAGCATCCGGGAAACGTTGTCTCAGACTGGATTGAAACAACAACGCTTCGTTGCGGGAGGTAACACGGGCAAGAAAACAGATAAAACGACTGCGCTTTATTTCAGTTTCCACTTCAATAAAATCGCCAACCGCCAGGGCAGGTACAGCGTAATCCTGAGACATGAAGTAACAGATCCAGAGTTTCGACGTTATGACACCCGAAAGTCCGAAAGGCTCCCGGGCGTCAATCTATTTCCTGAAAAGTAAAAAACGCTTTCAGGGATTCAACCAGATCAATAATATCATCGTCGGCATTGACAATGCTGTAGCCGGAGTCAAAAAACTCCGGCCCTACATCGGGTTTACACCAGTGGCACCGGGCTTCAAAATCGACCGGCTTATGATCACCCGGAAGAATAATGCGCATGCTGTAAACCGCACCGATTAAAACGGGTACAGTGCTGATCAACATCAGTCCGTTACTGCTGATATTGCCAATACTGCCCATCGCTCTCATGGTATTGCGGTTATAAACCCGCAAATATTCATTTAACTGGTGTCGTTTGATGGTTCGGCGTTCCTTGCCTTTAGGTATCAGTGACATCCCTGCTCACTCCTTTACTGCGTTTTAACGGTATACTGTTGCATCATGTTCGCCTGTCGCGTCATGAAATCCACTTCTGCTTCTGACTCTTCCTGGCGACCCCTGTAGAAAGCGTTCATTTCACTCAGAGCCTGCTCTTTCCATTCATCAAGGCATTGCCTGAAAACCGGACTCTCGGGGTTACCACAAAATTGTCTTATGGCTTCATCGTCTCTCTGCTCCTCTTTCAAACTTCTTGCGGTACTGATCAGCTCATTCACTTTTTTTTCCGGGTCGGCGGTACCTCTTAAATCCGGCGTACTGAAAAACCTTGTCCTCGAGCCATGGTTAAGAGCAGAAGACTTTGGTAGTTTGCTTTGCCTTGATGCCGGCCGGCCTTTTGAGGACTTTTCAGGTTGTGCCTGAAAATCACCAAACAGCATGCCGGAAAATTCATAGTTATTATCAAACACCCTGGTTTCACTATGGCTCCCTGCAACGGCTGTTTTTTTCCATGTAATCAGATAAACGCTTTCAACCTGAGGCGCAGGTTTAACCGGTGAGACATCGGTTCCTTTTCGCTTTGTGGGCGAGGATTTTTTCGTTTTTTTGCCAGCGCCTGCCTTCGCAGCTTCTTCCTTGACACCGACCTCTCTTCTTCTCTTCTCTTCCCGCTCCAGGTTGGTGTGGTAGAAATCCAACTTGTGGGTTGAGTTAGTCACAAATTTTGCACAGGTGTTTTTGACCTTCTTCAAAATGGAGTCTTTTAAAGGCTGGTTAATATAGTTTGTAAAAGAGACATTGGTCAGGGCATCCATCATTTGCTCATAACGCCTTCTTATGTCTTCCCTGAGTGCAATGGACATATCATCCAGCTTTTCTGAGGGTTGGTCCTGCTTATCCAGAACGGACTGGAAAGCGGCTATTTCCTGTTGTGCCTGTTCGCGTACTTTTGTCAGCCCTTTGAGGTTGCGGATATAAGAGCCTGATGTTGCAGCAACGGACTTATCCGCTTCCAGTATATGTGACTCAAGCTCTCTGACTCTCTGCACCAGAACCTCTCTGGCCTGAATCGCTTTTTCATATAACTCTTTCCGTACCGCTTTTAAAGGGTCTGTCACCACCTGCTCAAGCCCTTTGGCGACAATTTCCCCGGCACATCGCTCAATCTGCTGTTTAGCAAAATCAGGTTTAACCAACGCTTTTACTTCTAATTTATCCACCAGCTTATCTGCAATACGCCGGGGGCTCTGCTGCATCAAAGCTTCCGTTGTATCCCGGAATGACTGAAGAATCATTGTTCTCTGTCGTTCACTGCCAAGCTGTTTGTTAACGTCTTCACTGAAGGTCAGGTTCTGACAAACGCCATCACAACCCTTCTGAAGCCATTGATGCTCTTTTTCCAGCTGACCGTTTACATGACTACGAACCTGAGCCTGTTCCAGCAACGCCTCATAATGCCGGGTGTCGTCATTCTGTTCACGTTTTGCCATTTCCACGAACGCCAGCTCCACCCAGGCTTTCTTTGCCTTCCATTCCAGTTGTTTCAGCTGGGCAAGGTCTTCAGCAAATTGACCACAAATACCGAATTGTGACCACTCCAGCGTCGTTAACTGGTGTAACTGCTCCTGCATGCGTTTCTCAAGCCGGTCATCTAAAGCCGCTGGTATAAGATCAGGTGTATCTTTATTCGCCTTTCTGATCTGCTTTTCATCGTCAATATTATCCTCAACACCCAGTGGCTGATTAACCAGCTTTCTTTGCAGGCTGCTCAGCTTTTCCTGACGAGTACCGGTATGACCAGCCACTTTCGCCTTTGCCGCTTCCAGCTCTGAGGACAGAGCCAGCAGCTTCTCTTTCTGCGGAGAGTCTGAACAGATGTCAGCCACGGCTTTCATATCCACAACCACAAACAGTTTTTGCAGATTTCTTGGTGTCGAACGCCGCATTAAACGCCCTAACTGCTGAGCGGCTGCATCAGCCCTACCCTCTTTACCCTGCTCAACCAGCCCTAAACAGACGCCCACCGAACCCGCCGTGTCGCCATCCGGACCTTTTTGCGGGGCATCCGTTCCTTCAGATTGCTCCAGCGTAAAGTACACATCAATGCCAGTGCCCCCCTCCTGACGCATCAGGGCTTCCTCTTCAGGCAATACGGTCGCTCCGGATTCCTGACCATAGCGGGGGTCATCTTCCAGGTATTGCTGCATCTCCTTTTGTTTGTTGTAAAACACCATACCTCTGGCTTTTTGCGCCTGCTTCGGAGCGTACTCCTTTCTGGCAGTTTTCAGGTCTTCATAAAGAGCTTTAGCTTTCTCAACGGTCTTATCGCCAGACTCTGTGCCATCAAAAAACAACACTGACCGGCCGGTGCCAACCTTGCTCACAACCTGTCTGAGCAGCTCGGGGCGATTGTCAGTGGCCGGAGCCGTGATGAAAATGGGTTCTGCCTCACTCATCCAGAAATTAAATCGCTGCTGCGTGGTAAAAGGATCAGTATGGGCCAGTTCCTTGATATCTTCCGCCTTGTCAGCTTTTGCTACGACAGCCTGGGCATAATTCGTGCCGGGGGTTGCACACAGCAGGTGCCTGCGGCTACAGCTCATCACATATTCATCGTGGCTGCGGATGATATCGTCCATTGTCAGTTGATAGTGGGGCAAGGCACTGACCGCCTGTTGCGTGGCTTCCAGTACACTCTTCGGGTCTGTGGTTCTGTAGGGCACAACCAGACTGACCCATTCATCAATAAAGGTGGGTGACCTGGCCAGTACCCCAAAAATCGAATGAAGCCGATCCACAACTTTCTGTTCATCGGGTTGGAGACTGTCTTTTGACTCAAGCGCATTTAACAGATGCTTCAAAATCTGGACATCTTTTACCGATACTCCAACCGGTGCCTGCCCCTGCTGCCGAAGTACTGTCTGACGCTGGTTCTCAGGCACTTCCGGGGCAACACCCAGCACAATATTTTCTATTTTTCTAAGGGTCTCTTCTGTCCACCATGCCTGCCCCGGTTTGACAAAATCCTTTTCAAGATCCAGTCTGCGATAGACCTTGCCTTTAGCGGCATAAAAACGGGACAGGTCAATATCCAGCTCTGCCTGATTAGTCACCGGAGCGCAAACCACCACGCTGCAATCGTTCTGCCCCTCTGCCAGTTCCGCAGCATGGGCTGTGAGAATCTTGAGAATGGTCGACTTACCCCATCCTGTTCCCTTATGGGATACCCTCGACATGGTCTTGTCATCAGCATCGTCGTCCATGCAGTCGGTTAACTGCTGTAGTGCAGCATTCACTTCTTCAATCTGGTTCGCCCTTAACACGGTGCGGGCCCGTCGCTCAAAGGACAGTTTTGCCAGCACATCCGTCGTTAAAGGAACACCAGCATAGCTTTCCAGTGAACGATGGATATTCTCCTGCGCTGTGGCGCAATCAGCCAGGTCCAGATTCATCTTCCGGCACCGGTCCGCATAGGCGGCACGATCTCCCCCTTTTTCATCAATCATCATTGGCGCATCCGCTGCCAGCTGTTGCAGATCACGCTTCACGCCTCCCTGCCGGGAAAGAATCTGCTGAGTCTGAGCAAGGTCGTTTTCAGCCAGCATAAGATTGGCAACAAGGTTAATAAACTGATCATCCCTACAGTGAGCGGGTAACCGGCCACGCTCAAAATCAGCCATTACCTGGTTCAGAATCTGTCGCTCTGAATAGCGACTGAATAGCTCCCTGTCTGCACTGGACACCTGCTGAACAATCTGCTGGCGCAAAACTGCCATCTGCTCAGTAAGGCGAGTGCAGTGTTCCCGATTCACGGTCATGACATGGTCGAGTCGTCGTAAAACAAATACCGGAGACCCTTCGGGCGGTTCTCCATCCATAGAAGCAGGAATCAGCTGGGGCCTAAGCTCGCACCCTTCGAACACATAAAGGGGTTTGAACACCTCCTTACGAAACCTTGCCTGCTCGGCTGCCAGCTCCTTTAACACCGGGTCACTGTCGTGCCTCAGACGAGCCTGACTGGTACTGGTAAAAGCGTCACCGGCAATATTGAAGGTCGCATCAACATTGAATGAAGCGTAATGTTCAGGGTTGTACTCTGTAAGCGTTGTGGAACTTTTATGCCGCTCTTCCCGTTTGGTTTTGATGATACTTCTCAGGGGATTAAGCGTCACCGATAAAAACTGGAGATCATCAGAAGCATCAACCGTTTCAACAGGTGCCCTGACAGGATTGCCAGTAAGAGAATGCAGATACAGCTGATGCGCCTGAGCTTCACAATTCACTGGTAACCATTTGCGCTTGCTGCCCAGAATCGCCTGAACCAGAGGCTGTTTTTCAACCACAACCTGCGCTTTATTGTCCGCTTTAAGTGTTGCGAATTCTGATAAAAAGCGTGCCTGTTGCAGCTCTGCAACCGGCTGGTCACTGATAGTCCGTGGTACCAGCTGGCCAGAAGCATCCACTTCATAAAGGAAATATTGCGGGTTACTCCTGGTTTTTTGCAGCAGCAGAATGCCGGTATTGCCCTGGTCATCCCGAACAGGAATCCAGTCCCTTTGTACCGGGGGCTTTCCTGAACGGTTTTCAAAAGGCACTACCAGCCCCGGATGATCCAGCAAAAGCGCAGGGTCAACTGTCCAGACAGCACCCGCCATTGAGACTTTCCATTGATCACGTTTTTCCTCAAAGACCAGGGGGGGAACGCACTTGCTATTCTGCAGCTGCAAATAGCGGGTACCGGTGATGACACTCTGCTTAACACTGGCCTTTCCGGCACCATCAAAAAAGGTATTAAACAGTGCGTTAGTATTTTTCCCAAGGTCAGTAATACGGTAACTGCCATCGACTCTGGACACCGCAGAGCTGTCCAGCAACTGTTGATCCGTACCCTTTTTGAAACTGTCAAGCACCTGTCGATGAGGGTGAACGATCAGCTCATTGCCATTGTTGGGCTGTCCGCGAAACGCCTCAGCCGTACCGATCAGTTTTTGTTCTTCGTCCAGACAGCCTTTCACCTGATTAACCAGTTTTTCTCGTTTAGAACCCTGCTTCTTACTGGAAAAGTCACCTTCATTAGACGTGACCCTGGCAGTCACCAGCCTTGAAGCATTTCTGGACTTCAGGTCAAACTGGCAGGCCTCGTACAACTCGCTGAAGGTCGGCATATCAATCAGGCCATGTTTCCGACGCATATCCCTGAGCCAGGCGGTGGATGCCGCTGTGTAGTTGTACCAGGGTTTCTCAATGCCCGAATGTTCTTTACGGACACTCGCCAGAAATGACAGGACATCCCGGGCAAACTCCGGATTATCCAACAGTGACAAAGCCAGCCGCTTGCCAGATTCGCCTCTTGGATCAATAGCATCAAGAGGATCAAGAGCATCGAGAGGAGCCTGAGGGTAAGTAGGGGCAAAATCATTCGTATCGCCTCCACGATCACCTTCAGCAGCGCTCTCAATAGCGGCCATTGCACCGGCAATCTGCTTTTCCATGTAATGACGGGAATTGGGAGAAATAGCGTCTGCCAACTCCAGAGGCAGCCGCCCTGGCAACATCCTTTGCAAAGCCTCCTTGTAAGCTAACAGGCTTTTCAGCGTGGGATCACTCTGCCCTTCCAGTTCTCGCACGCTCTCCTGAAACTGAAGCTTCAGGGTTGCACAGGCCGACGTTGCCAGAAATGCTGCCGTGTAGCCGTCCAGTTCCTCTTGAATGGGTGAGCCGGAAGGGTTTTGTTGCAGGTAGCGCAGTTTAACCAGAACCCTGGTTACCAGGTCATGAGGATTGCTGGAACTCGTCTGAACCAGACTATCAAAAGGCTTGGTACCTTCATCAAAACTATGCTCTCTGATAAGCGTCCGGGCACTTTCAAAAGCTTTCTGCTCGGCTTCAAAGAGTGCCGTACTGGCATCAATCCTATCCAGGTATTTTTGTATTGCTTTACGGGAGCCAGACCCTTGTTCGTCCGTTTTATATTTGTCTCTGACTCTCTTAACGCTGTCACCGCAAGTCTTAAGTGCCTGAATAATCTGCTTGCGTTTTTCGGACTGACTGGGAGGCTCACCGGACTTATAGTGATAAACCCTGCTGTTCTTTTCTATGTTTTCTTTTTCTTCCTCAAGTGCGGCACCCGCCTTGAATAACGCTGTCTTTATCTGATCTTCATCCCCTTGCGGTACTACATACTCAGAGTTGTTGACCTGAAAGCTCTGAAGCTCCTGAACCAGTTGTTTAACCCCAAGCGGTTCAACAATGCCCTCCCTGGAACCAGGGCCATAAGAATAACCAGAGTCTGTGCTGCTGACATCATCATCGGAGTCACTTTCCTGAGCTTTTTCCTGACTCCTTTCCTTAACTCCTTCCTTAACAAGTGCGCTACTTCGACGTCCAAATCGTAAAAAAGCCTGTTGTTCACGAATGGCTTCATCTCGCTTCTGGAAGGCCTGGTCCCTGTCCTGGTATGCCGTTTCAGCCAGTCCCTTTTCAACTGCAATCTGTTTTTCCAGTTCAACAATTTGCGCCTCTGTATCGCCAAGCTGTTCTCTGGTCTTACGCTCCTCCGCCTCCAACCGCTGATGGCTGTCTTGCAACGATTTAACATGGGCTTCGGTGTTCTTCAGTTTATTCAGAGTATCTGAAAGTTCTGTCTGCTCCTGCCCCAGCTGCTCATGCTTCAGATCCAGTTCTTGCCGCAAGTTCTCAGCCTTCTCTCTGACAACCTGCAAATCACTCTCAACCATCGATTTTTCTTCTTTTACCAGGGCCAGAGCCTGCTGTCCTGCAATCAAGTCATTTTCTTTTGACAACACCTGAGCTTCAGCGGTTTCTGCTCTTTGCTGAGCAGCACGTAACTCTTTATCCAGCCGGGATTGAAGCAAGGCAGCTTTATTGGCAGAACCTTTCATGTCTTCTTTCAGCTGTTTAACCTCTCTGGTTTTCTGTTCAAGCTCATTCGTTCTGGTGGTCAGCTCTGTGGCTACCCGGGCATGTGTCTTTTTAAGTGTTTCGTAATCTTTTGAGCTTTTTTCTTGCAGATTATCCAACTCCCTCCTGAGGCGTTTTTCTTCATTCCTCAATCGTTCGTTCTCTGGCGTTAGTTTATCCAGGTCGTCGACGGTCTGTTTATGAACTTGTTTTAATGCCTCGTAATCATTTTTAGAAGCTTCAAACTGCCCGGATAAATACTCTATTCTTTCTTTAGCGATTGCTGATTGAAGCCTTAGCTCACTAAGTTGACTATTAAGAGAAGTGCGTTCACTATCCCAGCGATGCCTCTCAACACCAAAGCCTTCCACTTTTTCAATCAGCTTTGTATTGCTCTCGTTTAGCTGGCTCTTAACATCCTGATACTCAACTTGCAGCGCTGTCAGTTCTTCAGCTTTTTCCGTCAAATCAGAAATTTGAGATTCTAAATCCAACTTTTCTCTGGTTAATTCACTTTGAGCCTGTTTAAGCTTTGTAACTTCTTTAACCTGCTCTTCTTTTTCATTTTTGAACCCTTCAGCCTGATCTTTCAACTGTGTATTGATAACTTGCTGCTGCTTCAGCTCATCATTGACTCTCTGTAAATCGGATTCAGCGGCTTTAATCAGGTTGTCTGCTTTTGCTTTTTCTATTGTCAGTTCATTCAGTGCGGCATCAAGGTCATTAACGCTTTGCTCTCGCTGTTCCAGCTGATCTTTAACTTCCCTGATGGCATGCTGATGTTTCTGCTCCAGCTCATTTCCCTGCAACCTGAGCTGCTCCAGTTCCAACTCTGCCTGTTGTTTTTGTTGCAGAGTATTTCTTACAGCATCAACCTGCTGGTCACGATCCGCAGTAAGGGTTTGAACCTCTTCCTGAAGCTGGGCCACCTTACCGGAAAGGACTTTTACACCTTCATCTCCATCACTAAGCGTTGCTATCTCTAATTCGCGCTCTCCAAGCTGAACTTCCAGCTTCTGGATCTGCTCTGTTTTATTATCAAGTTCGGTGAGGTATTCGTCTCTTTTGTTTTCAACCTCAGACTTCTTCTGCTCCAGTTCAGCCCTGACTGTCTGCAGGCGCTCCAGATCATCAGACAGTGTTTGTTCCCGGCTGATGGCCTGCTGGTTTCTGGCTTGTTCTTCTTCAAGCCTGGCCTGAAAATCATCCGCACGACTCTGTGCTTCTTGTTGAGCCTTTTGAGTGTTGGATAATAATACCTGTGATGCTTCAAACTGACGTTCAAGCTCGCTGATGGTTTGTTGAGAGGACGTTATCTGATCCTGCAATGCCCTTGCGTTTTCTTCTAATGCCTCACCGAGCACTTTGTCATGCTGTTTCTGCTTTGTTTCAGAATCATCAATTAACTGTTGATAGTCTGACTTCAGCTTCTGCAACTCGCTTTCTCTTTCAGAGGCCAGTGTTTCAGCATTAGCCCGCGCTTCCTGACTTGAGACCAGTGCAGACTGGCTTTCCGATTCCGCAGCAACAAGAAGATGGTGCTGTTTTTCCAGCGCCTGATGTTTTGTCTGCCATTCCGTTAACTGCTCTTTTAATAACGCCTCCCCCGCCTGAAGATCGGATAATTGTTTTTGTAACAATTTATTTTCAGTATCAGAAAGATTATTTTGTTGTCCTGCTTCTGAGGCCAGCGATTGCCATGATGTAATTTGATCACGATAGGTGTTGAGCTGGCTCTCATGTTCAGCCACTGCTTCATCGAACTGCCGCTTCCAGTCAGCGATTTCGTCATCTTTCCCTGAAAGCTGTTCCTCGAGTGTAGTGATTTGGGCATTGGCTTCATCAATGAGTCGTTTGCTTTCTTTTTGTGCTGCTTCAATCCGCTTAAGAGCCTGTTGTTGAGAACTGGCCATTGCCTGTTTGGCCGCTTTTAACCGGATAACTTCCTGCTGCTCTTGATTCAGTTTTTCCTGATTTTGTTCCAGCTCTGATTTTAAATTCTGGGCTTCTATAATGGCCTGCCTGGCTCTCTCTTCTTTCTCAGCAAGAGCCTCGTTAGCCTGACCGGCCTGTGCTTTGAGTGTTGCCTCAACCTCCTTATAGGTGCTTAGCTGCTTGTGCAGTTCATCATTCAGCTGTTTTGAATTTTCCAGTTCTTCGGCCAGTTGACGCTGTTCATCCTGAGTCAGCTTCGAGGTATTTTCTGCCTCCAGATGCAGGAGATTCAGTTGCTGTTCTTTCTCTGCAACACTCAGTTCCAGTTCTTCAATTTTGCTTTCCAGTGACGCTTTATCCTTCTCCACGCTTTGCAGTGTTCTATTGAGTTCCTCAAGCTGAGTATTCAATGAAGCCTCCAGAGCTTTACTGGCTTCTGCCGCTTCTGCCAACGAGCTTATTTGCTCATTTTTCGTTTCCAGCTCTGCATGGATTTGGAATAAATCATTCATTACATCCTCAACGGCCTGATCTCTCTCTTTCTTCAGAGTTTCAAGAGCCTGCCCTGCTTCCCATAGCTCGTCTTTTGTCTTTTTATGTTTAATCTCAAAGGCTTCAGCAGCGGCTGATAACTCTGCCTCCGACTTACTTTTAGCCTGCTCCAGCTGTTGCTCCGCCTCAGCCAGCTGACCCTTAAGGTGTGACTCCGCCAGCGTTAACTGTTCCAGCTGGGATTTCAACTCAGCATTACTACTGGCAGATTCCTCCAGCAAATCATGGACTTCCTGCAGGCGGTCTGCTGCCTCAACCTCTGCCTGACGGGAACGCTGTTGTTCCTGATCCAGCTCAGAACTCTTTTGCAGAAACAGGTCTTTTTGACTGGCAAACTCCCTTTCCAGTATCTCTATGGTTTCCTCAAGCTTAGCTTTGGCGGCCAGTGTCTCAGCTAAAGCAGTTCTGATGTCAGTTTCAGTCTGTTGTAATTGTTCAATCAACGTCTGTTGGCGCTGTTGCTGTTCCAGCAAGCTGGCATTCTCATTCGTCAATTGGTGATTGTTGGCTGTCAGCTGCTCCCATTGACCCTTTAAAGTCTCAAGTTCAGCCTCCCGTTCATTCAGCAACTGTGTTTTAGCTTCCAGCTCCTGGCTTAAAAGCTGTATGGCTTGCTCGTTGCCCTCAGCGTGACTCCGCTCTTCTTCAAGATGATTGTAGAGCTGCTCCACCTCAGTCTTTAGCTGTTCAACAGCCTGCTGGCTTTCCTCCAGCTGTTCCTGTAGCTCATCTTCACGGGAAGGAATAAGAGGGGGAGGCATTGAGGGTTGGGAAGCGATAGAAGTCTCAGTCTCAGAAGGTTTCTCCGATAGCTCCCCTTCAGAGATATAACCCGGATCGGACTCGATTTCAGGGCTTCCCGGTATAACAAACGGCTTTTCGCAAGGTATATAACCTTCCGGTATATGACTTCTCCGGCAATAAAATTCAGTAGCGGCTTCAAGATCTTCCCTGAGTTCTTGCAGTTCCGCACTGCGAAGAATCGCTCGATAGAAGGCATCAACAGTCTTCCCCTCTCTCTCCAGCCGTGCATTTTTCGCAGCCTCATGCTGCTCGATGGTTTCCCACATCACCTTAGCCATTGCAACCGTCAGCTGAACACTTCCCAGAGGGATTGTTTCTCTTGTCAGAGATTGCACATCCATCTTATCCAGAGGCGGGGGCAGGGGAAATTGGAGCCTTTTATGCAAACGCTTTACCACTGTCTCCATTTTCTCAAGCCTTCTGGCACCGGCACTCTGTACCTCATATTCTGTAACCCCCAGAACCGCGCCTTCTGTTTTGGGAAAAAGTGAAAAAGGTGCCGCCAGCTTCAAGGCAGGATTGCCGTACTCTTCACTGGGTGGGGTCAAAGCTGGAGAAAAAACAGGAGTAACACCGTCCAAAGACTCAACTGATCGCTTACCCATCACTGGGAAAGGCTGCTCCATTCGAGGAAAGCGGGCATAAGCTGGCTTAGGAAGGTAGTGGGTAGGTTCAACCCGCATGACTTTGGGACGCTCATCTTTTCCCAAGTCTAAATGAACCGGGAGGCTAACGCCTGTACTGTGCTCAGAGCCATCCATTCTGGGGGGTAAATTCATATTCCGTTACAACTCGCCCTGTTAACCTCGGTAAGCAAAAAATTGGAATAAGCACTTCTATCTTGATAGCAGGAAGGTACAACTGACGGATAAGATCAACCTTTGCAATAAGCAATTCTTACTGCAATAGCTAATGCTCATAAAAAGACTGCATTATGAGTGAGATAGCTTGTTCTCTAATTATTGAGGCTAGCAAGGGAGTGAAGAGTGGTTTTTAGCTCAAGAGATAAATTTACAATAACAGGCAAATTTAGAATCAGTGTTCGCTATATACGCAACCCGTCAAGCAGAAACAACTCACCCTCATTACGCCTGTGAATATCATCAAGCAAGCGTGAATACAGTGCCGATAGCTGACGATATTCACCTTCAGACAAAGTCGTTCGGTTCAGGCTCTGCTTCACCTGACGGCACAAACTGTCAATATTCAACGTTTCAACAGGCTGCAGAACTGCCCGCTGTAATTCAATTAATAACGGAAACTTTGGCTGGCCTGAAGCTGACCGTTCCTGGCAGAGTTTGTCAAGATTGTATTGAATAACAGGTAGCTGATGTTCATCTGACAGGTTTTGAAGATCAGCCTGATGCCCGAGCCCATCACGAGAACAGTGTTTAAGCAATGATACAACCATAGCCATCAGGCTGGCTTCTGGCATTTTATAAGATAACTCCGCCTGATCGCAGCGACTTTGCTCTTTTTCCGCAATGGTTCTGACCCGGTTCCTTAATGCCCCAATCTCCATCCTGGCTATCTTATTAATCTGAAACTCCGGATAGTGTTGAATAAAGAGTTGATAAAAAGCAGGTTGTGATTGCTGCCATTTAACCAGAGTCTCCCTGAGGGCAAGCAGCATTTCACCATCGTTGGTACACCGGAATGCAGCATAAGTTTGTTTGAAAAATTCTTTCATCTCACCGGCATAATTCAATGCCTGCGCCTTAACAGTACCCATCTCCCGGTAGAGTAGCTTTTTCAACCAGGGGCCTGCCTCATTGATGGCAGTATGCAATTGCAGCCAGGAATAATCAGACCAGCCCTCCTTTAGCAAAAAACGAACAGTCCGGAGATCGTCACTCTGCCCTGCTCCTTCAATGCCAAGCTCAGCGAACTTGTTCAGCTGCTCTTCAACAATATGAAGAATTCTCTGTCTGCAAGCCACCGTATCGCTGTGAACAATGCCCTCATACTCGGCCCACACGCCCTCCACGGCCTTCTCAAAAGCTGCCCGGGCTTGTGCAAGATGGTCAAATGCCGGATTTTTCGAATCAATACACCCCGTTTGTTCAAGCTTGTGCAAATGACGCGACAATTGATTAAGCGTGCTGGTATGAAAGTTAATTTCCCGATCAACAGAAGGTAGTTCCCGACTGGCATCTACGTCGAAATATAACCGGGTTAAACGTTCACTTACCGCTTCTGCCTGAACAGCAACTCCCCCAGCATCGAGCTGGTCACCAGCATAAAACAGTAACGACTGACAAATTTCCTCTTTTGCCAAATTTCTTGCTATTTCTTCGCCACGAATCTGAAACTGTCGCATCAGCAACAAAGCCTGAAGGTCCTTACCTTCAGACGCTTGATACCGCTGACGGGCGTCATAAAACGATACCTTCACTCGCTCCGCTTCTGCCTGTAAATGCGCCTCTATTCTGGCAATATACCGATCCAGATCAACGCTCTGCCATGGGTCATAGTCTTCTGCCCTGATCTTGCCAGCAAACAGGTGCTCAAATGACCGGGCTTCCTTAATAGCCTTATGTGCAGCAATATTAACCAGTCGCTCCTTCTGAACCTCCAGAGCCTGGCTGAACTGCTCGAATTGATCCGATTTGAGTGTTGTCGTAAGTTCCTGTAGATGAATCAGCTGGAAGGCATGCAACGGCTCAAGCTCTGAAAACTCACTGGTTATAAAACCTTCCAGGTCAGGAGCCGGCTGTTCAAACAGAGAGGTAATCTTTCCCAGCAATAACTGGCTACCACTAAGTGGCAATGGAAGGGTTGATGACACTGGCGCAGGACACCCCAACGTAGCCCGCCGGGCTTCAGCGCAAAAGTGCCGGAGCGGTCCTTTCTGCCGGTTAAACGTCGTGCGGCGACCTCTGGGAGCAGGTGGTAAAGGTATTGAACCGGATTCTTCCGGGACAGCCTCAGTTGCGATGGACGCCGTTGGTCGAGGGCTTTCCGGCAATCTTTCCAGCCGTCGCCTGTTACCCAGTATTGGTTTAAACCCCTGAACCCCAGGATGAGTCTCAGCCCGTAATGGTGCGCCAAACATTTCCTCAACAATTCCAGCCTGACCAGCGCCTTCAGCCTCAGGCCCGGCAAGCATCTCACGGCCACCAGCCACAGGATCAAAAACAAAATCAAGCAGATCGCCCAGCTTATCTACCCCATAACACCCCAACCGATAGGCGCCATGACACAGCCAGCTCAGATTCTGACCAAAACAGTGAATAAGCCGTGAGGGGCTCAGCAGGTATTGTGTCAATTTATTTTCTGCACGAGTCCGTCTTTCCGTTCTTTCCCGGACAACATCTGGCTCCAGTCGCTCAGTGGCTGTTGAGACATGATGATCACTCAATGTCCGGGAGCCCGGGTGGCAGGCCTCATTAACACCATCCAGTAATTGTCTTGCACTTTGACGAAATGCCTGACAGGCATCGAACACTTGTTGCAGAAGACGGTTGATCTCCAGATCAGACACTTTATCACGAGTAGCTATTGCCTTGTTCAGCTCCTCAATACTTCCCTGAAGCCGACAAAGATCTGCTTCAGCCCCTATTTTCCCCCGTCCATCCCAGTCAGGCTCAAGCGCCGGGGCATGCCCTGAAGCCAGCTGTACGGAATAGGCATGTATTCGGGCACCCAGCTCTGGAATAAATTGCAGCAGGGGGTCGGTTCTCTGCAACACCTGCTCAACATCCCGTTTATCCCTGATAAGGTCTTTACAGGACACCAGATAACCAGCCTCAACACTCAGCTGATTGATCATCGCATCAAGTTCTTCACCCAGTCGTTGGGGGGGCTGCATCCTTCGCCGCTCCCGCAATGAAACCTCGGGGGTCTCATAACGGGCTCCGGGAAGGGTTGGTTCGGGGCTGAATGACCAGGGTCCATGACGAACAACGCCCGGACTATCCGAAGGACGAGGCGGGCGAAAAGGTTCCGGGGGTCTCGAAGATTGATTAACATCCATGTCAACGCACCAAAAGACTCAGGGCATTACCTGCGTATCGGCAGGTTCTGCAGAGCCTTCTCCATAAATTGCCTGAATTCTGGCATCAGGGCTTCCTGAATAGCCTGCTTTTGTGGGATAGAAAGACTTTTCCCGCTTTCCCCCCAGTCCAGACGACAGAAACCACGGCTCCTGAACTGTTTTTTACTGACAAAGTCGGTTGCAACCCAGTCCAGCTGCAATACCCCGATATAAGGTTTGACAGCCTTTAAACGCTCCGGTTCATTCGCATTCGTCAGCACCCGACCGTAGGGAGAGTAACGTGTATGAAGCATGGCCGGAGCGTTATACAGCTCAGAAGTCGACATAAGAAGATACCCCACTGAATCATGGGACTTCACCCATTGGTCTAAACGATCCCAGTCGTAAAGGCTGTCACTGCCGAACAGCCCTCCCATACTGATCCAGTCTTTTAGCACACAGCTATCAATCTTCCGGGTCGCATTCTCTGGGCAGGCATGCTCCACACTGGCCAGCAATGTCTGAAAAAACTCCAGACTGGTGCCAGCCGGTGCCAGCTTCAGGTGATTACCAAGGGATTTATAAAGAGGAACACTGGCTTCAAAATCCGGGGCCAGTGTGTGCTGTTGAGCCACTTTAAGCACTGGCAGAAGCACCCCTTTCTGGCTTCGGTCATTTAGCGTCTGCAACATTTGGGGGGAGAAGTGACACTGCCCCCTCAGCTGCACCGGACTTGCAAAGACATGTGCGATGGAGTCAGGCAGACCGGAGAATTGCCACTCCCGACTGTAATCCCAACCCTTACTGGCTTCTGCCCTGGCATCCTTGCGATGGCTGTCAGACTTGTCTTCGCTGAACCAGTTCAACCAGGAACATCCTGTTAAAACCAGTGACAACATGACCGGAGTCAGCCGTATAAAAGAACGATATACTCTGGACATTACTTACCTACGTCTATCCTTTTATCGTATTTTAAGCTTAGAACCCTGCCGGTCCTAAGCGTCCGTAAATTGGCCTTTCATCCTGAAAGGCCTCTGTTTTACAGGTGAAGACCTTCCGCTATTCCAACCCCAGTCCCTGTTCAGGTGGCTGGGTAAACTCACGAACCGTCTCTTCCAGCTGATGAATCTTACGATTAACCTGCTGACGGAAGTTGTCCATAGATTTCACGGCTTCAGACTGATTCCTGATACGCTGCTCCAGCTCAGCATTCTGTTTTTTCTGCTGTGCCAGCTGCGACTGTAATGCTTCCAACTGCTTGCGCAGTGCCTGAAGATTGATCGTGACTTCAGATTGTGCAGCTACCTGTTCGGAATTCATAGTCTTCAGACTCTGGTTGGCATCCTTTAGTTCCTTGCTCAGGCCGGTAATGGCCTTGTTTGCCTTGTCAGCCTCAGTCGCTGCGCTATCCGCCTGTTTAGTGGCTTTCACCACATTATCCTTATTGATCAGAATCCACTGCCGGTTACGCTTGTTGGATATATCCCAAAGCTTGCGGATCTCGGAATTCACAACCTTCAGCTCAGAGCGAATAGAAGAATCGCTCTGATTCAGATTTTTTCCTGTGGCTGACACCTCGCCCGTTACTTGACTCAGGCTATCTCTGGCATGTTGCAACTGTACACGGGTATCCTCAAGCGCCTGCTGCATCTCATAAAACTGCCAGGCACCAGTGCCTCCCAAAGCGGCTACCAGTACCAGCAAAAACCAGGTCATACCGGTGCCAGCTTTCTTTGCTACCGTTGACGCTTGCTCCTTTGACGCTTGCTCCTTTGACGCTTGTGCCTTTGGTGCTTCAGGCTTTCTGGCAGTCCCTTTTGACTGACGGCGCTCCGGGCGCTCGTCCGCCGAAATGGATAATTCAGGAACAGCCTCTATTTTCTTGTCATCATCTCTCATGGGTTATCCATCCAGAATCAATCACGCCATTTTAGAAGAAAGGTTCTTCAGTCCCAAGAGACACAGCTCAAAATAAACACTGTTTTCAATATTGTTAAATGAAATGCTTTTCTCAAAAAACATCCAGATACCTATATAGATTCGTATGAATACTGATGGTAATATCGCCCCTACGAAACTTCAGATTAAAATTGATTCTTATTCATACAAAATTACGTGGAGAGATTAACATGGCTTTTGAATTGCCTGCACTGCCATACGCTCGCGATGCCCTCGTTCCTCATATTTCCGAAGAAACACTGGACTATCACTATGGCAAGCATCACAACACCTACGTTGTGAAACTCAACGGCCTGGTTAAAGGCACCGAACTGGAAAGCAAAACCCTTGAAGAGATCATCAAAACTTCAGAAGGCGGTATTTTCAATAATGCAGCCCAAACCTGGAACCACACCTTCTACTGGAACTGTCTAAGCCCTGACGGTGGCGGCCAACCAGCCGGTGAACTGGCTGAAGCTATTAACAAGGCTTTTGGTTCCTTTGATGAATTTGTTGCCAAATTCAATGACATGGCCGTTAACAACTTTGGTTCTTCCTGGACCTGGCTGGTAAAAAATGCTGATGGTTCTGTTGAAATCGTTAACACCAGTAACGCAGCCAACCCTCTGACCACAGACCAGAAGCCTCTGCTGACCTGTGACCTCTGGGAGCATGCCTACTACATCGATTACCGTAATGTCCGCCCCGATTACCTGAAAGCTTTCTGGGCGCTGGTTAACTGGGACTTTGCGCAGGCTAATTACGCTTGATCGATAGCGTTGACAGATACGCAATTAAGTTGGCAATCAACACAATGAGTTGGCAATTACCACAATTTATTGGCAATTCAGACATTTAAATTGGCAATCAAGGTTGTTTTTTAACCTATACTGTCTGGTAGTAATTACCAGACAGTGATTTTTATATGCCATCAAAGAATATAAAGCACTCTCCTTATTCCGTATCTGAGAAACTGTATAAGCTCTGGAAAGAAAAAAAGCTACGTGGAACAGGCACAGGGCCAAACTATATACGAGGCTTAAACATTAATGAAGTTCGGTCTAGCAAAGGCAATCGCAAGCGAATCGTTCCTAGTATAAAAGCCCTTGGTAGACTTGTTCATTTAATGTCCGACCTTGAATACAAAGTGTTCAAATTTTTTGATCTTTCCAAAAATGTATTGGATATTCGTGAACAGTTCCCGCTTGACAGAGAAGTTACCCTTTCCATCGCAGAAAAACTTAAGATCAAACACCCATCAGTAACCGACTACAACACCAAAGAGCCTATGGCTCTCTGGATGACAACTGACTTACTGGTTGATTACTTTGATAATGAGAGTAATAAAAAGCAGTTAGCTGTGTACATAAAGCCATCAAAAGATCTAACCCCTCGAAACCTTCAAAAGCTGATCATTGAGTATACATACTGGCTACTAAAAGGTATTCGTTTTTGCATCATTACAGATAAATCTTTTTCTAAAGACGTTTACGAAAACCTTGAGTTTGCTGGTTCATTTTATGATGAAGACAGGCTAATTGACGAAATGATACCCAACTTCATTGAAATAGAAGAATCCATAATTTCCAAAATCAGCTCCATGCACAGTAGGATAAATTTAATTTGTGAAAGTGTCGACCAAGACCTGGCCATACCTTCTGGTGAATCTTTAAGAGTTTTTTATTACATGATTGGAACTAGAAAAATTGATATTGAATTAAGAAAAGTATCTATCGGCCCATTAACAAACTCATCCATTCTTCAAAAATATATACGACCATGAGTTCATCTACAAGCCTGCTTTTTGAATCTTGTTTGATCATCGAAACTGAAGATCAAGAGAAGAGCATTTCAATTAAAGATAAAAAAATTTTTCGGATACTTTTTTTTGATGATGAAAATGAAATAGTATTTCTGATTAACATATCGAATGACAGCCTTCCCTTTCAATTATCAAATGAAGAATTCATGTCAAGAATGGAAAACAACCATTATTCTATATATACAGGTAAAGACCCATTTGACACACCAATAGATCTGACAATACACGACAAAGATTTAGTAAAAACTGCCAAAAATAAAGCAAAAAAACAACAAATAATGGAAAAAAGGTGGCTACAAATAAAGAATCACGTTAACAATGAACCAAATATTTTTTACAGTTCATTCAGATCAACTTTAATAAAAAGAGAGAAAAAAATATCAAAAGAAAATAAAAAAGAATATACCTTGTCATATATACCTTATAAAGATGAATATGGAAAAAATTGCAAATGCAGCCTCAAATATTTTTTAAAATACTTAAAGCTCTACTGGAAAAGGGGAAAGTGCTATTCAGCTCTTAGCGATGATTATAAAAATTGCGGATCAACCGACATTAACCTCGAAAACCCGGGAAAGAAACGGGGACAAAAATATAAGGAAGACCCTCTAGGACTAATAGGCCGTGCACCTAAAAAAGTCGACCATCAAATTTTCGAATTTTTTATAAAAAAAGAGATAATAAAGAATAAAAGTGGTGTTAAAGAAGCATACGAAGCAATGAAGAGATCTGTTTATTTCTCTAATCCAGAGCAACTAGCATCAGCAAAACAAAAAACACTATCCATCTCAGAACAAGATATTGACACACTAAAGCAAGGCCCCCTTTCTCAGCGACAGTTTGAAGTTTATTACTATAATAACTATCCACCAGAACAACGAGAAAAAAACCGTGTAAGCAAACGAACTTATGACCTGGAAAGAGCACCAAAAACAGGCTCTCAGAAAGCTTTATTTCCAGGACATTTGTTTGAACTAGATGCGACTGTCTTAGACTACTATATCGTATCTCACTTTTATCCATATAACCTTATTGGCCAGCCGACACTCTATTTAATTATCGACGTCTATTCGAGGTTCATCATAGCCTGGTATTTGTGCTTAGGCAGGCCATCTGGTGAAAATGCTTTAAGAACTCTTGTGAATATGGCTACTGACAAATCTGAGTTGTTGAATAAAATCGGATACAAAAAGCCATCTTGCTGTACTAAGAATGACATGTTCACAATACAAGGAATGCCTAAAGGGCTTGTTATTGATCAGGCTGAATTACGAAAAAATATACCTAAACACTTTCAAAAAACATTTGGAATACAAATCATCCAAACACCTGCTAAGCAACCTAAATGGAAAGGTACTATAGAAAAACGCTTTGATATAGTTCAGAGGTGGAATAAAATGTACGACCCTTCTTATGGCAACTACCCAAAAAAGAAATATGGCGACCCTGACGTTAGATTAAAAGCTATCAGGTTTTTTGATGAAATGTATATAGAAGTAACTGACGCAATCTTTGAACATAATTACAAACCAATTGACAACCCAAAACTACTCAATGTATCCATACTAGAAGAAGGTTTGTCAACCACGCCTGTTGAACTTTTTAATCATGGAATAGCAAAAGTAGGAGGTTCAATAAAATCTTTCAGTAGAGATAAGATTTTGAGGAATTTACTAAAGCCCGGAGTAGCAACAAAAACTCTTCAAGGAATAAAGTACAATGGATTATTTTACTTACCTCAAATTGACAACGTTGAAGAATTCCTGTCTTCTTCCAAAACAACTCAATACAGAAAAGTAGCTTTAAACAACAAACTAAACATTCTTGAACACGAGCAAATAGTTGACCAAATATACATGCCTCTTGATGGTTATGATGATCCTATTATTTGCAACCTTCTTGATAGTTGTAACTTCCAAGTACAGAGCACTCTTCCTGAAGGTTTAGATATGAACGACAAGAATTCAATTAAAGGCATGTCATGGTATGAATACAATGATATTAAAGAGGAATACAATAAAACCAAGAAGAAGGCTGATGAAAAATACGAAAACATAAGGGATGAAATAAATAAGCGCCGAAAACAAAGAATGGAAGATGCTAAAAAACGAACTGATAAATTAACTGCTAACTTGTCAAACAGTGCATTTCTTTCCGGTGCAAATGAAAGAAAGAAAGTGCTAAAAGAAAAACAGAGTAAGGAAGAGGCAGCAGCCATTAAGGAAGCATATTACTCAATGGATCAAACGGATACAGATGCTAAGCAGCAACCTAATGATAAGCAGTATTATGATGATGAAATAGATTACTCTGACCTTATTGATGATATCGAAGACGAAATGGAGCAAGACAATGAGTAACGACAATGACGACAATGACGACAATAAAACAAAAGAAGATAAACAAAGAGTATTTTTCCAAGCGGTAAAAGATGGAAAAATCAAAACACCTGAATTTATTGTTTGGAAATCGAAACAAAAAGCTCTCATTGCGCAATATACTGATTTTACAAAGGCAAACCCATACAGCAACTCTATTTTTGCTCAGGCTTTACCTCCTTATATATCAGAAGACGAATTCATTAAATATGCCAATTATTTTCCAAATTATTTTACAGAAGAGGTCAGAAAGTTAACCTCTCCGGAAAAACACGATAGAGCTACAACCTTAGATAAGTTATTCAGGGTCACAAACAAAAATATTGAGGTTTTCCAAAAAATTTCCTCTGCAATAAGAAGAAGTTATACAGACAAAGTTCATGATGGCGAGCATCAGAACTCCAGAGGAGGCATTGTTATATACGGCATCAGCTCAGAAGGAAAAACATTTGCTGTGAATTTCAGTTTATCCTATTTTTATCAGTTTATTGTCCACTTAAAAACCAGATCAAACTATAAAAATTCCGCTCAACCTGATATGGATTTTGTCATACAAATCACATGGCTAAAGATCATTTGCCCCTCAAATGGTGGCCCCATAAGTCTCTGTAATAATATTTTATCTGCCGTTGATGCACTGATTGGTTCTGACTATGAAGAAAGCTTTAAATCAAGTTATGGGCATAGAACAGAACTTGATTTAAAAATATATATCAACCGTGTGAAGCAGGTAATCAAAGACATTCATCTTGGCGTTTTGGTAATTGATGAAATTCAGTTCATAGCACACGGCGAATCCAAACAACAACTCGCTGATTTTCTGGTTGAACTCAGCGATGAAATAGGAATACCTATTATCGTCATTGGTACCCTTGAAGTTATTTCAGCTTTCAGTGAGTTATCTTTCTCATTTAAATCCAAACTAACAAAAGATAATGAGGTTTATTTTGAACCGTTTGAACCTGTAAATGGAAAAGCACCCAAAGGTTATCGCTCACTGATACGATTGCTATTTAAAAAATACCAAATCGGTAATCATCCAATACCCATAGAGCTGTTTGACGAACAGGAAAAAGTCCTTAGTACTGCAACTGAACAAGCCAAAGTAGAATCAATAAGTGATATTTTTTTTCATGAGACAGCTGGAATAACTCTGTATACCATTAACCTTTTTATCTTACTCCAACAACATATAAATTTACTGGAAGATAAAGCTAAACGTAATGCACGTAAAGCCAAATACCAGAATAAAAAACCAACACCTCCCAAAACAAAGTCAGTAAATGAAATCAAGACTCTCATCAAAAAAACAGCAAAACAGTCATTCCAGATAAACAGGAAATACCTTAATGCCATAATAAGAGGTGATAAAGAGTCACTGCAAAAAATGAAAGATGTTGATTTTCGAGAATTCAGGCGAAAAGATGCTTCAAAAAAATTCCAGCCATCTGTCGATATTGAAGAGGCTCAGGAACAGTATGAAAAAAATGTCGAAATCCCCTCAAAATTAAAAACCACCCTGGACACTTATGGCATTTCAGAAAAGATTGCCGATGAAGCCATTAAGGCCGTTATGGATGGTTACAATGACGAAACTGAATTCGAACTTATCACCAAGGCAATGGATCTTTGTAAAAAGATGGTTGAAAAACCAGACAAGCCAATTCGCTTGTCCCCTCACATTGAACGTGCCGATATAGACCTTGGTAAAGTACAAGATGAATTGGAAATAATACGGGCTTTCTGTGAAGAGCAAAAAGCAAACAAAAAACCTGGGGCAGTGCCTGATATTTTACGCAAGCACGGGTTAGAATTTAATCTTGAAGCAGAGTTAGATCTGTAAACCAACATAGTGGAAAACAAAAAACAAAAGGTCACGGATGATCCTGACATTTCCCCATCCCTACCCAGATGAAACCTTCTACAGCTGGATTGCCCGCTACCACGAGCGATCCGCTAACCACTATGCCAAAGTTACTGTCAAGTCTATTTATGACAGTCCCTATGGCTGTGCCATCTACAACCTGCCCACCGGTCTCGAAAGCTTCTGCAATCAACTATTGCCACTGCGCAAATATCATCCGGAAGACATTCTCAAGTACCACACATCACTGCCCTACTACTCAGCGACGTTTTCCAAACAGCGCATTGCAAGTGCCAAATCCAAAATGTTGAGTAATCTGAACATTGGCATCCACGGCCTGCTTGGTATGCAGGCATCCAGCGTAGCAGAGTTTCGATATCTGCGATATTGTCCTGACTGCCTGATCGAAGATGCGAAACAATTTGGTGAACCTTATTGGCACAGAGTTCATCAGCTGCCTGGGGTGCTGGTTTGCCCTGACCACCATGTTTCCACCCTCAACTCAATGGTCGACAAGCAAAATAACCACTCTCAGCTCTATGCCAGCGCAAAAGACTATGCAAAACCCAATCTGGTCCAGAAAAATATACGACCAAGCTCACAGTTAATCGCCATAGCACGAGAAAGTAAAAAGCTACTTTCACATTTCCGGAGGCCAATCACATCCACTCGCTATCGTACTCAAATACTCTCTGCCGGTTTTAACAAAGGAGACTTGATTGATCAGGGGAAGCTGGCCGAAGCCTTCCTGAACCACTGGCCCGCCACTTTGCTTGATGAATTGAGCGTACCTTCTGACCTGAATAGCGAACACAGCTGGTTGAAGTTCATAACCCGCAGAACACGGCAAGGGCTTAAGGCACATCCACTCCAGCATATTCTTCTCAGATTATTCCTTAAGGAATACCAACCTGTACTGCAGAAAGAACCAACGGCTGAACAAAAAAACTATCCCGCCTCAAGCTATCCGTGCCCAAACCCATTTTGCCCTATAACTGACGACCTCAGCGCAAAACTTGAAGAAACCTACCAACACCATAAGTCTGGACCTGTTTTCGGAGTCATGGGGTGTGAATGCGGCTTTAAGTTTTCTGCCAACATTGAATCGGAAAATATCTACCAAAACAATGTGCTTCAGTATGGCACTGTATGGGATACCCAGTTCATCCAGTATGTTGAGCAAGGGCATTCCATACACAAATTAGAGCAGCTTCTTTCAGTTAGCAGGCCTGTGATAAAGAAAAAAGCCCTTGAGTTAAAGCTCTCTCCAAAGTGGTCTGTTCAATCCAGACCCACCAGATTGAAAAGGAACTTTATGGATGTTCGCAGTAAAAAACATAAACAGATTTTTCTTCGATACCGGAAGAAACACCCTGATGCGTCCATGAAAGAGCTCAGAGAAAAAATCAACAGCACCATCAAGTTTCTTTACCGATACGAACGAGTCTGGCTGAATCAACACAGACCAGATCAGAAGCCCCCCTGCAAGCCTACCCCACGCATTGACTGGAATAAGCGAGACCAAAGCTACCTTGAAGAAGTAAAATCCATCGTCACAGAACTGAATAGTATGCTTGGTAAACCACAGAAACTTACCCCTTTCAAAATCAGCAGAATTCTCGGACAAAAAAATATCTTCACAAAAATTCCTGAGAAGCTCCCTCTGACCATGGCTTATCTGGAGAAAGCCTGCAACAAAGAAGAGCACATCAGCCGCACATTCATCTGGGCTGCCGCTAAGCTACGTCATGATTTCCAGACTCTGACACGAAGTAAAATCCTGAGCAAAGCAGGCATTCGCTATACTCCGTCCGATCAGCATGAAGCCTTGCTTAACCAGCTTATGGACATCCCTGATGAAACGCCGTATCAGCCGCTCAAAAATCGCTCCAGTCAGAATTCAGGTTCCTCCTGACTCAGCTACCTCAAAGATTACTCTTGTCGCCTATGGGAATCTTGTCAGCGTAAGTAAAACCCCTCACATATGGTGTCTGTTTTGCGATGAAACAAAACAGCTGATAGAAGAGCTCCAACCACTATCTTTAATGCCCTACTTCAGGCTCGGCTGCAGCTTCAATAATGGTTATCCGACTAACGCCACACCGTACCAAGCAAGTTACTCATTGAATGTCAGCAAAGCAAAAAACCAGCTACAAACGATACCTGACAAACTGCAGCAACCCGACCTGTCACAGCTGCATGGCCACTATCGAAACCAACTTTGTATCCCCGCAAGAAACAAATATATTTCACTGCCAGACCTGATTTTGAGAACCCTCTGCCCTGATCCAGCCTTTACCGAAATTATCCTTGAGCCAATTTCACAGTCATTCATCCTGCGACAGGTTCTGAAAAAGGAAGATCAGCTCTTTGCTGAGCTGGACAACCTGTATTCTCTGAGAGTCAATGCAGCAACAGCAAGGCAGCTGGCATGGCTGGCTGGAAGCTCTGAGTATCGAGCCTGGGCTCGTTCCATAGCTATTTATGCTGGTGAAGCCCTGATTTCCCCAGAAGGCAAGCCTTGGCGGTGTCCACTACCAGACTTCAAACTGAAGGTAGACTATTCAGTCATAAAATCACCGGGAGCAGCACTGGTATATGGGATTAACCGTATTAGCCCAGTGCTGGGTATGAAGTATAAAAAGATCACGCTCTATCGGAGCAATAAGCAGGAAACATTTACTCTGTGAGGTCGGTGCCCATCAGTAGTAAGTGGCAACGGGGTTCTACTCCAGCTCCAGATTCAGATATTCCCAGCACTTGATTACTACTTAGTGCCAGAATACTTAACAGGTTAAACGGAATAGAGCAGTCTTAACTTTCTTTTACAACTTCTTTCGCTCGAAGTCCTTTTCCAGATTTTTCAGTAGAAAAAGTCACGTAATCCCCAACACCTATCTTTCCTTCATCCGTTTTAAGCTCGGAGTAATGAAAAAATACATCTTTTCCTTTTTCTCTACGTATAAAACCAAACCCTTTGATTGGGTCGTATGTATTGATGTAGCCTCGATCATTTGTCATATATCAAACTTCCCAAAACTCTTCATAAGTTGAAATAGGTTTTAACCCTTTAGCAGTGTCTCTCATTGATTTTGCTAATTTTTTATGAGTACGACTCAGAATCCCACACATGTAAATCAGCTTATTCACACGTTTTATATATCCATAATGGTTACGCTTCGAGGCAGATACCCGCTTTAGACCTGCAAGGTCGATCTGCATCTTTTTAATCTCTGTATCATTATATGTAGGTAAAATTTTGTCTAATCTTGCTCTGAGTTTTGCCGCCTGCGGATGACCTACACGGCAAATTTTTGCAACCCTGCCTGACGCCCTATTCCATAATTTGTGAAATTTCTCAGAAGTACTATTTTTCTTGTACTCCTGCTCACATTGAAATACAGATGTTCTAACTTTTTGCCTTTCTTTTTTAAGGCACTTAGGTTGTTTATGATTGACCCAAAGGCCAGTTACTTCCATCAAGCCATCTTTAGTGTTCTTTGTAGCAAACCTGGTTTTTTTATCATTAATACATACACCTGATTTCGTTGCCATTTTAGCAACATCTTTAATAATGCGTTCCTTCTTATCTTGCGTGATTTTTTTCTTCGCAGATATCGCCACATCATCAAGCAAACGAGTATAAATAAAACCCTGCTGTCGCAATCTAGAGACTATTTTGTATTCATTTTCAAAGAAGACAAGATTTGCAATATATGACGAGGTTACGGCTCCCTGAGGAACAGTGTCATTGTACGTAACAAGCTTTGCTAAAAGCTCTGCAACTTGTGGTGAAAAATGACAAAGTTGCTGAAAAACTTTAACTACATGCTCTATTTTTATATTGTCGTAAAAATTACTGATATCCAAAGATAAAACAAACTGGGGATTTATGTGGGCAAGAGCATTTGCGTAATAGTCTCTTGGATTATCTTCGTCTTTTATACCTCCCTGTAAATAAGGCGGAAATTTTACATTTGTGAAAATTCGAGAATTTATTCGTTTTTGTACTTTTTTTAACAAATGTTTCGGCTCATGAATCTGCCGAGTTTTATTTTTATTACCGCTATTCGTTACTAATTCAAAAGAGTGGTAGTGCTTTTCTTGATCAGAACAGAGGCTCTGTAATACCTCAAGCCTGACGTCTAGCATTTTTGCAATAGTTCCTAATGATCCAACACCAGTACTGTCGTAGTATGGCTTGTCTCTATATGTTTTTTTAGTCATATCGTCACATTATGGTGCAAAGGACTAAGAACCGGGTATTATGAAATGATATCAGAAAGTAGCTCTACTACTTTCTTTACCACAATCGCTGTGGCAACTTTCTTCATAAATACCAAAGTCTTACTAACAAATCCCTTTTTATCGGTCTTCGTTTTTGGACTCGGGCCACTAGATTCAACTCGTTTTTCATCACTCACACCGGCGTTAGCTTGATGTGGGACTAAGCTCAAAGTTGATACGACTTTGAAGTTAAACTCAATGTTCAACATATGCACTCTCCTTCATGGGGGTTAATTTCCGCCAGTCAAAAGGTCAATGCGTGCGCGAGAATAAAAGTACTGAATCCAGGGTTCGGTTCTAAGTTTTTGCCGCCAGACAACTGTCGCCAGGCGATGAGTCAGCAATCTTGCACAATCTGCGGTACGGCAGAGGATGCGCAGGAGCCGGTAGAGATTTCTCTATTAATGAGAAATCGCCTTACACTTTTCCACACCAAGCTTCGGTGCAGATACAAGGCATTTGTTTCTCACAATGCGTATCATACTGATAAAGAGCAACGAACAGACGGTAACATCTGCACGTCCACAAAACTACTCACACACGCTTCTTGAGTCAATATGTAGAAACACCAGTCACCACCAGAAGAAATAGCACATCAAGAAGAGCAACATCTCCCGGTGAGGTCTATTTGATTTAGCCTGAAATACAATCTCCCCTTCACCACCCCATACTCAACACGTCCCTACGCTCATCCGACGACAGCACCATGCGGCAGGACTCCCAGTCGATGTTCTCCACCCGGCTGTATTTCTCATCAAAGGGATGCTGATGCTTTACACCATCAATCAGTTTGGTGGCTTCTTCCACCTCTCCCAGGGCAATATCAACCCACACATCCTCCAGTACATCAGGAATCTGGCCAAACAAACCGTGAATATCCTCCAGTCGGTCTGATAGCAGCTCATGCACCCGGTCTTCCACAGAGCCACGGTAACGCATATTCAGTATTTTGACCGTATCCCGAATCTGGCCAATTCTTTGGATGCGTCCCTTTCTCTGCTCCAGACGGGTTGGGTTCCAGGGCAAGTCAAGATTGATCAGGGTTCCCAGCCTCTGCAGGTTCAGCCCCTCGCTGGCGGCATCCGTACCCAGCACCAGACGCAACTGGCCAGAACGGACTTTTTTCTTGATGTCATCCCGGTTAATTTTTCTGAACAGCCCATTTGTCATAATTCCCGAACGGGAAGCCCCGGCGTAAATGGCAATAGCCTCATCCGGTAAATGCTCTTTAGACAACTGTGTTGCCAGCCACCAGACAGAATCATAATACTGCGAGAAAATGATGCAGCCGGACTCCAGCCATTGTTCCTCAAACAGGTATCTCTGAACTTCAAGGTATTTCGGATCTTTATCCTGACTGGACTCCAGAGCCTCCTTGCAAAGCTTCAACAATCTGATTTCTGCCGGAGTAAGATCTTTCATGGAATCAGAAACCGAGAGCTCGTCCATATCGTCTTCATCTTCCAGAAAGGCAGAAAATTCCTGCTCATCGCCCGCAGCACCTGCCCATTCGCTCAGCAGTTTATCCACGGTTCTCTGTCCGGAGTAGAGCGTGCTGCCAATCCTTCTCAGTAACAGAGTTTTGAAGAAACCAGCCCCTTTTGCCCTCTTACTTAAGGCTTCGGAAAACTCCTCGGCTTTCTCATAAGCCTTCTGAAAGTAAAGAGGCAGGGGAATTGAGTCTCTGTCACCCTCCCCAAATAACTGAACCTTAACCGGCTTCAGATAGGGCTCACCGGTTTCCGGGTCAATGGTGGCTTCCAGATAGTCCCGGGTGCGTCGAATAATATGCCTGATAAAAGGGTTGTGTTGTCTGCCATAGTCTGGCAACACCCGGCGAAGTTTGGTTTTATCAGGACCACGTAATTGATTAAAACTGCCAGCATCGACAACATGGTCACCCGGCTTCAATTGCAACCGCCTTCTTAAATCCCTGAAAGTCCGGTGATCCTCAGCCTGTGGTAATGGATTTCTGACCCAGCTCCAGGCCAGCGCCTCATCAACGGGGATTTCACTTTCTCCCATCACCATTGGCACGGCCCTGTCAGCCTTACGCCATTCACTCCAGGGATCGCCCAGCACCTGATCACTGCCCAGTGCCAGAATGCTTAACAGGTCAAAAGCCTCAACAGGGTGCAACTGAACCGGTGTGGCAGTAGCCAGCAACATGCTTCTGGTTCGCTGGCTGATCTGGGACAGAAAGCGCATCAGGTTGTTGGGATCGGCTTTTTCTTCCAGACAACTGTCGGTTATTTTTTTCCGTCTGGAGCGGTGAGCTTCGTCCACGATGACGCATTCATAGTGAGCGGCAAGAAGGTAATCCTTGACTTCAGAACCGGAAGTAATGAGCCCCTGAGAGACAATGCCCAGCCGCCTCGGGCATTTGAGAATACTCTCCGGCCCGGTAGCAGGCCAGGCAATACCCTGTTCATCCAGCCACTGCTTACCCGTCCATATGGCAGATGGCATATCCAGCAGTTCCATCAACTCATCCTGCCATTGCAGAGTCAGGGGTTTGGGGGCAATCACTAATACGGGCTTATTCCCCTGAAGCGCCATCAACATACCCGCCAGCGCCAGCTGTACTGTTTTACCTAGCCCCACCTGATCCGCAAGGATGTACCGGGCTCCGCCTTTCAAGTGGTCGTCGAAGGCTTTTTTTACAAAATACTTCTGATGAGGCCAGAGGCCGAACTCTTTGCGATAAACCGGGATTTCGACAATGGCAGCAGCCGGGTCAATATCGGGTTCCTGCTGCCAGGTGCTTCTGTCGATCTCAACCCGTCCGGAAATCCGCTTTATATCGGTAATGACGAAATCGCTGAGCGGAGTGGCAAGATGATGATTCCAGAGAGCGTTAAACTCATTCTCAACCCAGTCTACAGCTTCCTGGGAATCGTCTTCCCACACCATTTCATAGTTCAGTTTCCAGGCGGTCAGGCTCTCGTTGGTGCTGCCCATAAAGCTGGTTTTGCTACCGTCGGCCAGTGTAATAACACCGGCCTTACCATGCACGAGACCAAAGGCTTCGTCAGGCAAAACCCGCACCTCCATTTTCCCGGAAACCAGAAATTCGTAGAGTGTCTTAAAGCGGTCATGGTTGGCTTCCGGCAACTTTTCCGGCTCTCCGGCGCACCAGTCCCGTCGCATGGCCTGCCGGGCGGCTTTGGCGGTGATGACATCTTCTGCCAGCAACTCTGAATTGCAAATAACCCTGACCTTACCGGTCATGCTGTCCAGGGCTTCACCAGCCACTTCAAAAATACTGGATCGAAAAAAACCGGCAATGCGGTCGTAGGATTGTGCGCCAACCAGTTTTTCACGGATAAACGACCGACCCAGTGGCTGCTGGCGGGATGAATAACGCTGAATCACAAGGATGCCTGACAAAGGTGCCTGATAAGAAACGAAGTGTTTATCATATCGCTTCCGCTACACTTCGCCAATTGATGGTCAACCGGCAGACTTCCCGACAACCTTTTGAGAGTCAGGCGTATTCAGCATCACTGGAATCCGTTACTGAGTAAGTGTCAGGCCAACTCCATCTACCAGCCTGCTGTAAAATCCTGAACACTAATTTTTCACAAGCTCAAGATTCTGCACTGGCAAACCAACAGCTTCTGGATGGCTTGTCTGTCGAGTAGAAAAAACACAAACCCCTGCACTACCAGCCTTCCGCTTAAATTGCCATGACCTGTTTCAATGCAAACAATCGGACATTTGTCGGATAATAACCGGCATGAATACTATGACCACGCCAGTTTTGCCTTCCGTTGGAAATTATCCAACGGAAGGCGAAATTGGCGTGGTATGAAGAACAGTTCCGGTTATATCAGCATAAGAAATTTAGTTTATCCAGTGAGCGTTTTGAAGACCAGAGACTGCTCTTTGATGAAGCGGAAGAACTGGCTCTTTGCTCAACACGTTAATGGTGCCAATGCCAGCGCAGTTCTTTATAGCCTGGTTGAAATGGCTAAAGCCAACGGTCTGGAGCCTTATGCATGGTTCCGCTATGTGCTGCTGTCCAGAGCTCCGCAATTACCTAAAGGAGCAAGTGTTGAGCACCTGCTGCCAATTAATCTCACACCGGATGATTTAAAAGGTGGGAGTCGGGGTAGATGAAGCTCCTCCGCCGCTTATTCAGCAAAGAGCAAAACCAGTAACAGTAACTACCAATACCAATTTATTTAAGAGGCTATATCCATGAAAAAATCAATCCTGGCAGCAACAGTAGCATTAACAGCAGCATTCGGCGCACAAGCACTAGAAGTTCACAAGCCTGATGCGGCATTTCTTGAGCAAGTTGGTGCTATTGGTATCACACAAGATAATTGGGATCGTGAGAATGAATCTCTTACTTACCAGCAAGCTTACAAATTTACCCACCACATCAAAATGAACACTGGTGATTACGTTTGGAACTTAGGCGAGACAAAGCAGCTTCTTGACCTGGACAAGCTAACGGGTAACGACTTTGACGGCGAATACCCACTAAGCACAATCATTCCTTTCCGTCTGAAAATGGAATCTCTAGTGGTTCTTAAAGATGGCAAGCTAGTACACGAGCAATACTGGAACGGTATGCACAAGGCTAAGACGCACCTTGAAATGTCAGCTACCAAGTCTTACACGGGTATCCTTCTATCTACGTTCGTAGCGGAAGGCAAAGTAAACATGAAAGACCAGCTAACTAAGTACTTGCCAGAATTAAAAGGCACTGGTTGGGACGGTGCGACGATTGAGCAAGTTGCTGATATGCGTTCTGGTATTAAAGTTGAGTTCACACCGGGTCTTCTTTACTCAGACAAGATGACCGAAACACAAGACTGGAATGGCCCGTCTAAGTACGACTACAAAAACATCGTTGAGGTAGCTCAAGAACTAGGTCAACGTGATGATGTAGCGCGTGGTGAAGCGTTCGACTACCTATGTATGAACACTGAAATGCTTGCTCAAATAATGGAGCGCATCGAAGGCAAGCGTTATACAGAAATCCTGGAAGAACGTCTCTTCAAACCAATGGGTGCGGAGTACGGCGCAGAAATGATGACAAACCGCGACGGTGAAGCTATCTCGTCTGGCGGTCTGCACATCACAGCACGCGACGGCGTTAAGTTGATGGATATTATGATGAACGAAGGTAAAAACCGTAAAGGTGAGCAAGTCGTTCCTAAGCAGTTCATTGACGACCTGATTGAAGGTAACGACGAAGTACGTAGTGCATGGAAACACGATGGTTTCGCAGCAATTCATGCTGACGCCTGGTACAAAGACCAAATCCGTGTACTCAACGTTGACGGGCGCCGCTATATCACGTTCGTAGGTGTATCTGGTCAGGTAACAGTAGGTGAGCCAGCAACAGGCACAGTAATAAAGATGCACGGCGCTCAAGATGATTGGCAGCACCCACGTACTGTAGCAATGACGTTCCTGGACGTAGTACCAACACTGCTAAAAGCAGTAGAAGAAATGAAGTAATAAGTTAATCGGTGCCGTCCACTAGCGGCGGCACGCCTAAGTTGAAGTGGTTATAATTCTCCGGACACAAAAACACGGGTAATATGAACCCAAACGGTCATATCATCTGACTCTGACTCTTTGCTCAATGCGTTAATGGTGCCAATGCCAGCGCAGTTCTGTATAGCCTGATTGAAACGGCTAAAGCCGATGGTCTGGAGCCTTATGCATGATTCCGCTATCTGCTGCCCAGTGCTCCGCAATTACCTAAAGGAGCAAGTGTTGAGCACCTGCTGCTAATTAATCTGACACCGGATGATTTAAAAATAGCGGATTGGTGGGAGTCGGGGTAGATGGAGTTCCCCGACCGCTTGCGTTACTGAAAACAAAAAACCTGCAACCGTGGCCATTCGCTACGTATTCGAATGGGCACCGTTGCAGGTTGGTGAGTCAATATTTAGCCACTTAGGCCAGAAACGCAAGCCGGGTTAGCCGTTAGTATTCTCCAGCGCACCCGCCAGGGTACTGGCCGCTTCGGCATCGGTTTCCCAATGATCCATATGGTCAATATGTTCCAGGCGACTGAGGAAGCGTAATACTTCGATCAGCTTTTTCCGGTCGTTCCAGAAGCCCTTCAATTCGGTCTTGAGGTAGTTCACCCCCTGCTGAGCTGATTCCTGTTTAATGGTTTCATGCACGGCGAACAGGGCGTGGCGCACGATGGAAGCATCGAAGCCGTGATCCTTCAGGTTGCTGCGGCCAAACTCACGGGCGGTTTTAAAGCGCACGGCGTTGGCTTTGGTCTTGGCGTACATAAACTGGTATTCCCGCACACCGAACCCTTTTGCCAGCTCCTGATAAGCCCCGGCACGGAGTTCGCCGTGTTTTTCCAGCTCCAGACCTTTCAGGTACAGGCGCTCATCGGCGGACAGGTTTTTCCAGTGGGTCTCGTCAAAGCCGTCGGGCACCAGATGGTTACAGGCAATTTCCACGGCCTGGTCAATCAGTTTCTCGAACTGGGACTTCACCCCTTTCTGCTTTTCCCGGTAGAGTTCGTTTTCGATATTGATGCCTTCAATCTCGCTGTACTGGGTCAGCACCCGCAGTGCCGCCGCATAGGCCGCCAGCTGGTAATCGGTATCACCAAAGTTCGGATGATCCTGGTCGTCGATAGCGGTCATATGGTCGAGCTGGTCTTTTACTGCATCTTCGATTTCGGGGATGAGTTCGTCGTCGAAGGCATCCAGATCGTTAAGGCGTTTGCGGAGGATCAGGAGGACGGTTCCTTGAACATAATTACCTTCACGAGTCCCGATTGCTGCTTCAGTAGATACAGTCCACGCAGACGTTACCTGCAATCCAGCAGCCCAAAGAATCATACCCAAATCTGCCCAGACAGATGGGTCTTGATGGGTAAACTGTACCATTTGCAAGCCATTATCCGGCATATTAGCTGCCAGGTTTTTATAGATTTCAACCATTGAGCGCTTGAAACCTTCATCCTTGCCTTTTACAGCCAGAGCTTCACGAGTATCGGTGTACCAATCTGGAAAAAAACGCCCCAGATGCTTGTCATACCACGCAAGGAAGAAGTCTGTTAGTTCATGGTAATTGACCGCATCAGCATAAGGTGGATCAGTAATCCAAAGGTCATTTTCGATAAAAACTTGCCTTGCGTCAGTAATCTCAATTACAGCTGTCTCTGTTTGAAGCACTGGCGGGGTTATTTCAAATATATTCCTTAACAGTGGTAAGGCCTTTCCCGCAAAATTAAATAAGGGATTCAAAGCCTGATTATAAAAAGTTTGAGCAATTGATTCCCTTGCTGCTCCCGTACCCCACCGACAGAGCTTACTGTCCCAGTCGGCAGCCTTAGCAAGGCCTAACATTGCTGCGTACTCACCACCTGTCTGCGCCTTTATTAACTTACTGAGAGTTCCATGAATTAATAACTGCCTTGGTGTAAACAAATGATGCCAATGAGTCCACCCTCTTTCTTTATGCAGGCGTTCTGTTTCTTTTCCTGTAGGCACTGGTTTAGATGGGATGTAACCATTTTTATGCCACTCCCCAAAAAACTCTTGCAATAGTTCTATTACTTTATTTTCTCTTTTTTGATCCTCTTGGTCTGGAGCTCTAAAGTGACGCCGAGTTTTTTCTTTTCCTTTGTCATCTATATAAGTTTCTTCCCACCGAATGGCATAGAGCCGCTCTTGGAAAAGATCATTCTCCTTGGGCATGAAATCAGATTTTTCCCAAAGTCTCATACCTTTGGTATCACGAATAGAATCTATAGAATGGTCTTCATTACAAGCAGGACAATAAACCCTTGAGCCTTTATATGTAGCAGCCTCTTTCGCTTCTTTAAGCTGATCCTTAGTAGCATTTTGCACCAGCTTAATATCAAAGCGATTCGCATCACGGTCAAGTTCCAACTTGGCAATCACTTTGCTGGTTGGCCCTACAACCCAAGTGTTTGCAAGTGGCACCAATACGTCACAGGTCGGACATTTTACTTCTGTACAGTAAAGAAAAGCATTCGCACGCCAGTTATTTTCGTTATGCTCAATACCCCATTCGGTAATCTGCTGATCAGCCTTCTCAAAAATCACTTTCTGGGCTGCTACTACTTTTTCTGCCCGCTGTTCGGATTCGGCAAGATTAATGCCTGCCCATGACAACGCAGCCGCTACCGGGTTCAGGTCTGAACCATAAGCATCACAGCCTAAGCGTGCTGCTTCGAAAGGAATAGAGCCTCCACCGCAGAAGGCATCGCCAACCCGTGGTTTTCTACCGAAACGCTTTTGACCTAACTGCTCGATTAATTGCTGAAGGCTGTAGGCATCGGTTTCCAGATGGCTGTTTATTTCAGCCCATGTCGCTTCACTGGGACCGGTAATTTGTTCTGGACGATGGCAATATTCCAGTTTTTCGTCATAGCTCAGACTATAGAAAAAACGTCGTGTGATTTCATCACGCTGTTCCTGAGAGGTTTCACGATCCCAGCCGGTGCGATTACCCTTGGATACGGAAAAGTAAAGCTCCTGTTCTTCTTCGGTCAGCGATTCAAAAATTGTCTTAGCCGGAATGGCCTTACAGCGTTCCCAAAGCCCCTGATCATCCATAGTCATAATTTTCAGAAAAATTTCCCGATCTTTATGCGGCTCATTTGAAACCGGCATCAACATGCCTAAAATGGAAGCACGAATAAGAACCAGCTCTTTTCGTCCCCACCATTTTCCAAGCCCGGTAATAGTCTGACTCTGCTTTGCGTTTCCTTCCTTCAGGGTTTCCTTGGACACCAAAGAAACCGGAAACTGCTCTTCAATAAAAACTTTATCTTCAACCATGCTCTTCACTTAAAGCCGGAAGCAAACGACTTCCGACTTCTGATATTCCTTTCAACAGCCTCAACAATCAGACCAGACTCAGCTCAAACTCACTGCGACGATTACGCAACACACTGTCCATGACCGGGTTTTCGGTCAGGGCAAAACGCACGGCCTTACGCCAGCCTTTATTGCGCCCTTTTACCCCGTGGCCGGTGGCGGCGTTGGTCATGGTGTACAGCCACCAACGCTCTTCCGGTGCCAGCCCCAGCCAGTTATTGACGGCGGTTTGCGCCAGTGCCGGGTCGGCGTCTTCCAGCGCCCAGGCCAGCAGACAAAGCTCTTTGCCCAGAGTGCGGTCAACAGGCACCTGACCTTTCTTCAGCCAGCGTCCGCTTTTCTGACCGAGGTTACGCAACCGGCGGTTAAACTCCGCTTTCAGGCTCTCTTCAATCTGGTCCCACATCATGCGACTGAGTACCGCCTTCAACTGGGCGTTCTCATCGTTAAAGGTGGGTTTCACCTCTTCGCCCTTCTCCGGCTCCTGCCAGTGAAAATGCTCAGAGATATAGACCTCAGCGGTTTTGGCTTTAGAAGCCGGAACCGTCACCAGAAAACAATGTTCGGTCTGCTCTTTGTCAAAGCCAAAGCCTGCCAGGGCAGACGATCTGGTTTTCTTGCGGGTTGCGTTCACTTGAGTCATAGATAACCGTTTGCTGTTCGCCTTAGAAGGCGCGCTGCGCCTTCGCTGGTGTTTTGTTTCGTTGCAGGCATTCAAAGCCTGTTACTGGCGTACTTCGCCGGGGTTGGGCTGGCGTTTGAGGTCGGCGAACCAGTCAATCAACTGCTGGCCCTGGTCAAACTTGACCTCTTCAGCGCTGATAACGATCTGGCTGCCCTGCATCAGGCTTTGCAGCTTTTCAATCACGCTGCCCAGCTCGTCGCCTTTGACCTTGTATTCCGCCGAACCGGTGTAAGCGATTTCAGCACTGTCGTCATTGGCCAGTACCTGCAAGTCAATGGACTGGGCTTCGCCACCAAACTTCTTCAGTCGTTCAACAAAGTCAAACGCCCGCTTGGCGGTGACGCTTTTGATTGTGTCCCGGCAGTTCCAGATGGCGGGTTTCGCCGGATCAATCACCACTTTTTTCTCGCGGTACTGATCCATGTCGATCTTTTCAACCAGCGACTGCACACCGTCTTTTTCGCCAAAGGCCATCAGGTAACGGCAGCTGGCAGGCACCGGGAAAGCCCCGGCATAGGCAGCACCATGAACTTTCGGATCGGAGCCGTCGGTGGTGTAGCGAATTTCACCGTCCGGAATGGCGTCAAACTCCATCATCCAGTCACTGCCTACCTGATAGGGTCGGTATTTCAGGTCGATGGTGTTGGTCCAGGTGTACGCTTCGCCCTGCTCGTGTTCGTTTTTGGAATCAATACACAGGAAGCTGAGCTTCATATCCCTGGTGGTGAAACGGCCATAGCCACCGTGATGATCGGCAACATCCATAGATGCCGAGGATGGCTTTTCACCACCCAATTCATACAGCACTTTGTCGCCGTTGATCGGGGTAATTTTCAGGGTGCATTCGCCGGTGTCGTGGTTACGGCTGAGCTGCTGGACGTTGACCTGAGTCACAGGTTTTGGTGGTTCCAGGTTAATGGAGCCGCCTTCATCCGCCCAGCCACCCTGATCCAGCATACGCTGTTTCAGCTGGTTCAACGCGGAGGGGTCGTGGAACTGCCAGGCAGTGTTCACCGCTGCGGCCCGGCGCACCTCGCTCCAGGAGGAAATTTTCTGGTTGCGGAACAGCCGTTTTTCCACTTTTTTGCGGAACGTATCGTTAGAGACATCGGTCTCAAACTTACCCTTGGATTGCAGGGTGTTTTTAATCAGCTTCTCGCCATCAAAGTGGTTGCCGTCAAAGTTGATACGACAATCAGTATCCCGGAATTTATCCCCCGCCGTTGGGTAAATCAGCGTGGTAAAGGTTTCCTGGAGGGCGCTGCGAAGGCTCAGGGTGATTTTGTCCAGTGAGTCTTCCATCTCACGGTACTGCGGGTCGTTAGGTGCTACCCGCTGCTGATCCATTTCGCCCTTGATATCGGTAATGGCACGGAATTGCCGGGCCTGCTCAATAATGCGCTCCAGAGTATTCTGGCTGCCGGTCAGGAACATCACCCGGTTTTTGAAGTCATTCCCCTTCAAAAACGCCTGCCAGTCCGCTGACAGCTTGTTACCGTTAGTGGCACGGGTTGGCTCGGCGATAACCAGTGTCACTTTGTCCATATCCAGTGACACTTCATCAATGGCAGGCAATACCAGCAGGTTCTGGTAACAGTCCCTGGCGTGGGGTTCGAACAGACTGCCAAGGTATTTGCCCAGCTCTTTCAGGCAGGTTTGCTCGTTGTAGGCATTGGCCTGACTGTGCAGTTTGGCCGCCAGATTCTGAATGTTCTTGAAGAACAGCCGACCGTCACGACTTTTGTGCAGATACCATGCCTGAGTAGGCAGGTAGTCAACGATGTTCTTTTTGACATGGGAAATATCACGCCCCGGCGCACAGAGGAAACCGATGATTTCATTTTCCCGCAGACCGTGGGTGGCTCCCGGCACACTGGCAAGGGAAGCAATCAGAATCAGTTTGGCAACATCCTGGGCATCGGTATTGCTGCTCAGCCGGGTGTCCAGTTCTTCGGCAATGGAGTGGCCGTCCCGCGCGATGTCGTGAACAATGGCTTCGGTCAGAGATGTGTTGATTCCTTTGATTTCAGACTGAATCTCTTCGTTGTTCAGGTTGAAATCGTAGGGGTGTACCAGTTTCACCTGATCGGCCCGGCTGGTTCCCTGACGGGTGTCGTACATATCAGAGACAATGGCACGCATCAGGCGAATCAGGCCACGGGTCTGCTGGAAGCCGGGATTTTCCTTAAACCGTGCATACAGGTCACGGATGGAAAAGTGGAACGGATAAGAGTCTTTCAGCTGGGCGGCGTAGGATTCAGGGGATTCATTGGTGATATCCATCTGCTTCGCCTGCTTGACCGCTTCGGCGTATTCTTCTGCCACCGCCTTGATCACTGTTTCATCCGGCAGTTCTTCAAACAAACGGGTACGCAGAATGTGATACAGCTCATCACCCTGAGAATTAACCGGCTCCAGCGGCAGGGCTGAACGACTGGTCTCTTTGGTCAGGTTGTCCAGTGCCTGGTTCAATGCGCCGGAACCGCCTTCATAGGAGGCGTTCAGGTCAGAGATAACCACGCAGACATTAGACAGCTCGGGTCGGTCAACGGCAACCATCAGGTTGGACAGTGCGGTAGCCGTTACAACAGACAGGTCTGAGTTGCCCACCTCGATGGACTTGGCGTTATCCAGATAAGGAGGCAGTTCATCAAGGAAGATGATGGTCGGCTCACCTTTCAGCAGGTTGATCCAGGCTGTTGTACCCGGAGCCCGAAGTGGTGAATACAAATCGGCAAACACTTCTTTCTTGCCCAGCTGTTCAGCCAGATCACCCCAGACACCAAAGGGTGCGTCGGACTCTCGCCCGTTAAAGCCAATCACCCTGACTGCGCCAATACGCGAGCCTGCGCCGTTCTCACCCAGCACTTTTTCACGCAGTTTCGGATGCTTTGCCAGCAAACCCAGGGCGATCATATTGTGGGTTTTACCACCACCCATGGCCTGAGACAGCAGGTAAGTGCTGGCCTGGTCATTGCGGTTTTCCAGACGTTCGAAGGCTTTGTCCAGCAGGGTTTGCATACCGTTGGTGATAAAGTTCTCCTCAAAGAACTTCTCGCCATCAATACGGTTTTGCAGCAGGTCGGAAATATTCAGTACCACATCCCTGCGGTTGCGGTCGAACACACTGGTTCTTGGTTTACAGACTTGACTCAGAAACATGAGTTGTTGGCTTTCCTTAAAACGTACGTTGGTATCTATCAGGCTGCCGGTTCAGGCGTTCTATAAAGCGGGTCAGCTCAGCTGGCGGTTCTGCCGGTCTGCTGCTCAATCCATTCTTCAATGGCACTGCGCTGAAAACGCCAGGAGCCACCGACCTTGAATGCGGGTATTTTTTCGTCTGAGGCCAGCTTGTAGATGGTTCGCTCGTTGACTTTCAGGTATTCCGCTACCTGTTTGATTGTAAGTATCTCGTCGTTCATCCCGGCTTACTTCAGCTCCCCTGTGTACGGCAAAGACCGACTAAAAAATGCAAAAGATTCAGAATTCGGAAAAAGAGTACAAATTATTACATCTGGTGATAATGAGCAATCTTACTTATAACTGATTTCTCATAGGAGGTGGATTTATCGCTGCTTAAGGGAAAAGGTAAACGCATTACTTTTAAACGAGATTCGTCTAACCATACTGCACCGTGCGTTTAACCAAGAGGAGGAATAACGCATGCCCAGAAAATCATCTGGTCGTAAAACCCCTATGACCAAGGACGCTGCTAGTCGTATTCAATCATCGGAAGCTAAACAACTGATACATCTACATCAAAATGTCGATTCACAGGTCACTATTTTTGAACTACCTTTGGCTCATTGGTGACTTACTGAGTCATTCCTGCCATGACAGAAACTCCACCCACTCTGAAGCAGCTGATTTCAGAAAGCATTGATAGCGAAGCACCTGATGACGTTCTTTATCGCTTCGTCAGTGCCGTGCGTTCCCCTTATGAAGTAGCAGACTGTGAACAGCAAGCTGTTATTCTGTTAATCAATTTTTCTGTCAAAAGAGAGAGTGTAAATAACCCTCTTGACCGGCAAGAGGCAATCCATCACCTCGCTGAAAAAGACTTTCAACTGGTCAAACGATTTTCAGATTCTATAAGAGGCAGGCATACCCACAACATCAAGTGGCCATTGAGTTTTCTTAGAGGAAACCTGTTCCAGCGCCTGCCATACGATGAGCATGATCCTTATGTGCATTCAGGAAGTGTTAATCTCAGCAAACGTTTTGGTTATGCCCAGAACGCTGCAAACATCAAGGCCTGCAAGGGTTTGCTCGCAGAGTTCCTTTATCGCGGAAAACTCACTTCCATGCTTGAAGAGGTTCAGGCCGGTACTGATTTAGGCAGTCGCTTTATGGCATTTCTGGAAGAGAGTATTGAGCACAGTGAACACAATAGAAAAAGCCATGAAGAGTCCCGAGGGCAAAAAGCCAAGCCTGAAGAGATTTTAGAGGAGCTTTATATAACCATTTCGGAGCTGCCAACCCAAGCTTTTCCCGAGGTAGCAACACACCCTCAAATCTTTGCTTTTACCGAACCGGGGGAGCCGGAACTGCTTCTGTCACCGGTCGCACACACCGGAATGATGAGAGAGATTCATATCCGGCTTTCAGAGTGTGAAAGCTGGCAAAGGGCTGGAATGAGGGCAGGCAGTAAAAATGACATTCACACTTACGGCGATTTGATCTCGGATGCTGGCGGTTATCTCCACACTCTGAAGGCACTTCCACCTATTGAGAAAAAAGGTGAGTTTCGGCGCTTGATCGACCAACTGACAATACTTGGTCACCTGTACGACACCCGGTCTATTAAACATTACCTGCTGAAAATTGGTGGTCAGTATGTTGATGAATCAACAGGTGAGGTCAGGAACTGGACTGATTTTCGTGAAAATAAGTGGGTGAAGAGTGAATGTTCAAAAGTCATACACCAACTGTTCAGAAATTATCGAAAGTTGATGTTTTACCTCAGGCTGGGCAGGAAAATACCAAACCGCTGTCAGACAGTTATAGACAAAAGTGAGGCTCAACGAATATTAACAACACTGCAGACCACTTATACATCAGAAACTATCAAAAAAATCATTGGAGAGGCTGTGCCCAAGCTGGTCAGTGCGCTTCAACAACTGGCGGACCATGAAGATCTGCCCCTGACTGACTTCCATCAAAAAGCATTAGAGCATGCCATCATCAACTACTTCCGGTCAGAATAGCCTGTACCTCTACATTAAAGATATGACCATCAACAGGGCTAATGCCTTGCCATCACCTTACCTTTCTGGCTTGCCTTCCATATACGGCGTTGTTGGGATGGCTCAACACCTTGTTGACAGGGTATTAAATGGTTCTGGCTTGCGTTTTGATTCTGTTGCTGTGTGCTTCAGTCAGTTCAGCATGTCCCGGAGTCAACAGAAATATCCGTGCTATTCAAAGCGAGATATTAAAAAACACCAAACCCTTCGATTGATCACCCACAGGGAAAGCCGCTTTATGGCTTCAGTTATCATCAGGTGCCTGCACAGTCCCAACACTTCTTTTGAGGAGGTAGTGAAATGGCTGGAAGAGCATCAGCACCTCGATGGTCTGTACAACCTGCGATTTTGTGGCGGACAGATTTTATACTCGATGGGGAAACCACACTTATTTCCGCTACAGGCTCCAGACCTGTCGCACTTGTGCCAGCACCTTAATGGTTTTGCCGTAGCTGACAGAATTGAGTTATGCCGAACATCAAGACGCACAGAAGAGGACTCACTTGATACCCTTCTGAGACTTATCAAAGATTCTAAAAAAAGTGCTCACGGGTGGCTTGTTCCGTTAGCTGTAGGTTATAAACCGTTAGGAGAGCCAGCTCATAGAAAAAATACACGATGGGTCTTACACCACGCTTTCGCTGAACCTGTCGTTGGTCTGGGTAGATTATTCACCATCTCTTCAATTTCGCATGAACTTGGTCAGACAGACCATTTTTTCTGGAAGCCTGCCAAACTCGATTTTCTCGTGGCAGGGTCTATATAGTAGTAATCCAGTGTTAGAGACTATCCGACAATGGCATCCTCCAGACAACTGCACTTTAATCGCTCAATTGAAATTGGCCCCGGATATATGCGATCAAAGTCATCTACTACGGGCGAAGTCTACTCAATACACGTCCAGAAGAGGCATATTAAAGGCCCGCCTTCAGACTATGCGACTCTGAAAGGTAAAAATGAGCAGAACCTCGATACACCCAATGTCTTTCATGAGGAGTTTATCCGGAACGAACCGGGTGATTACCTACTGGTAGAGTTCGAAGGCTACTTGCTTAACAACTGCTTCTTTCCGAAAACGCCAGACTCAGAAGCCAGAACTGAAATCCTCCAGTTTTTAGAACTCTTCAGAGACAAAGGCGGTTTCGGTGTTCTGGCTCGGTATATCTTTCAGAACATTGTAAATCTTCGATGGCTAAGACGTAATAATGAAATCTTTTCTTATAAACGACAGGTTGTATTCAAGACTCATGAATTCGAACACTCCTTCACACTACCTAGTTGGAATGAGTTGCCAGCTTTGGAAGAGATTGAAGCAGATGACCCCGGAGCAGTCAGGCAATGTATTGCTTTTATTGAAAGCAGACTTCACAAAAACAATATCGATCGCTGGTTTAAGGTAGAAGCGGAGCTCTACACCGGACGAAGGCTGAACATTTTTCCTGCCCAGGAAATGAATATCGGCCAAATAAATAACAACCCGGAGAAAAATCATTCCCCCGGCAGAATGTTTGTCAAAGGCATTGATGAAAAAACAGGCAAAGCAACGATTCCATTGATTGATGAACGCCATATTCTTCATGCCTTATATACCTACGACTACTCCTATACTGAAGACATCGATGCACTGCCAATCAATGTGAACCCATCCGGTTTTCACGAAGAGGAAGGACGGCATTACAGGGACTACCAGCAAGGAAACTGCGTCTATAATTATCAGGAACAACTGTCGTCTTTAACAAAAAAACTCCAAAAGGTTAATGAGGCAGAGGACATTCCAAATGAATGCCATTACCTCTGCACAAACTATCTCAAAGGAGGTGTTTTCGGTGAAAAGAGCGAATAGCTCGCAGTTCGATTTAAACGAACGATACTTCTTTGAGCTATACCTTTCTGAATCCCCTGACGAGCTTAAAAGCTTCCACCAACAAATACTTCAGATGATCCACAACCACTCTGAGCCTTATGAGGACTATCTGACAAATGCCCACTACAGGTCATGGGTAGGCCTGTCATATCCAAAGTTTGGTCTACTCAATCAGTATGTCGCTGAGAGTCATTCACTGAATCCAGAGTATCGCTTACATTTTGCAATTTCGCACCCTGCCCTCTTCATCGGTGACACGGTACATTTTATTTCAGTTAGCCCGACTAGCCTGAAGACAGTCTATGCATCCAGAGAAGTTCAGGCACTTTGCAGAGACGGGTGCGAAAAATCAGATATTTATCCCGCGCCTCTTAATTGTGCTGAGCGTATTTTCAAACGTGATAGAAGGCCTGAGCGAAGGTCAGAGAAAAAGAATCTGAAACGAACCAGGTTGTTCAATATCTCAGCAACAGAAAAGACCTTTGAACCAGAGGCTATAACAGAGCCACTTCCGAGAATTAGAAGCGTCAGCAGCAAAAACAAGAGTAAACCAATCCATATTCGTCAAATGGATGCAAACTCACCAGTAGAAGGCTGGTTTAGCATCTATGGCTTATCAACTCATGGAACGACTGTTCCTTTAATACCAACTGAGAACACCAAAATAATTCCGATCCAGGAAGAGTAACCTGTGCCTATAGATTTAGTAGACTTTTTAAACCCACCTCCTGATAAAAAATTTATTGGTAGTTTATGAACAACCGTTAAAAAAGGTGTAAAATCAATGCCTAAGGGTTTCTATGGTCTTGTGAACCGCCATGTAGGCGGCTGATAAGTTGCTGGGGCCTGATGAAAATGCAAACGGTATGTGAACCGCCATGTAGGCGGCTGATAAGCTTGAAACCATGCCTCCGGGAATTGTTTCGGATGTGAACCGCCATGTAGGCGGCTGATAAGTTCTCACAGACATCCAAATGCCAGTCATAACCGTGAACCGCCATCATATAGGCGGCTGAGAAATGCTTAAGGGAGCGCAATCGATTCTCTAACTCAGGGGGAAATATGCGTTTTTTCATTCTGGTTGGCGTGCCTGTCGCTCTTGCATTTCTTTTGGTTGGAGTATGGTACTGGCATGACCAGCACCTGCTCTGGCTCTGGATGAGTGGCATGATGCTGACGTTTGCCAGCTTGGGAGGGATTTTTTGGTATGTGTGCTGGTTAGATGAAAGAGAAGTCGACAAAGCGCAACCCACCCAAACAAAGCCTCTTCCACCGGAATGAGATGTGTTATCAGAAAGCTTGCCAGATCGGTATTTTGGGAGAAGCAAACAACGCTTAATATTCGCTCTTACGGCAGAAATCTGAGATTAACTGATGAAGGCAATCTGAGCATAGTTCGCACTGAACCTGGTAACCATCTCCGAAGGCAGAAAGATATCCGGCGGTGAAATCGATTCGCAATATTTCCTGATAGGCGTAATTGTCTTTGCTGTATAATTTTTTGCAGCGATCGCACTCGATAGCCACTTCGATATCTTGTTGAATCTGTTTTTGTTCAGTTTTGATCATAGTGCGCCTCTATTTGGGTGTTTTCTCTCAGCTACGAGTTTCCTGTAGTTGCTCTATTTGCTGCTTAATCAGGCTCTCCTGGTCTTCGTAATATTTAGGACTCATGGCGACTACCCATGGCTTACTCCGGCGACAGATGACCAATTTTTCAATCCGGCTGTCCGCCAGCTTTTTTGTAATGCCTGTCATATTTCTGCGAAAGCGGGAAAAGGCGATCGTGTTCATTGCTTCTATAAACCTTGCTCAAGGGTGTAAACCATTCCTATGGGAACGGTTTACTGAAGGGTGAAAATTTCACCAGTAGTAAACATGGGGCTTATGGTTACCCAGAGGGAATGCGATCCCATCACTATCAAGCCCCTTCAGAATTTCAACACAAAGCCTTTTAGCTCTCCTTCTGTCTGGTCGAGTCATAAATTGGGTGACATACCAGGACGGCGTCTGTCTCAACCAATAACCACTCTCAGGACCGGTGTACTCACGTTTGATACGACCATTAACATCGCGATCTTTGGCTTTATTTTTGGTGGCCATTCCACATCTCCAACTTAAAAAAGCTAGAAGATGTCTTTGCTGTAATAGCCCTCAAACAGTATTGACAGAGTCATCTCTGTTATCCTTTTAATCGAGCAGATAATCATAGCAGCCAATAGCCCCGTATGGCTGAAAGAGTCTTCTCCAATATAAAATGAGCCTAAAGGTTGCCGTGAAAGATGGAGCGAGCAATAGGTTTTTTTATGCACATGTTATACATCAAGCTCTGAGCATCCGCTCTTTCAGAGCAATATCCACATATTCTGTTAACAACCCTGTGGAAAACTTTCTAACCCCCTGCTTCTTAAACCTTTCTTTAAAGTCAAACCTCCCCAATTAGGTGATTAGGTGCTCCCCTGAAACAATTTTCTCTCTTGATGCATTATAAGGAGTCATCGCCTTATAATCGTTGTAGGGGATTTCATGAGAACAATAGGGGGAGGAGCTATCGTGTCTGATCGTTGGAGCATTCTAGTCTCTGAGGCTGCCCGTGACCTTCGGCGACTAAATAGCGTAATGCTTATTATTTTTCTGTTTGCCCGGGCAGCGGGGTGGCTGGTGACAGGCCCCCTGATTCTGGCGATTTCTGCGCTATTATTGCTGGGGTCGTACTTCCTGGCTTTGGGCTGTTTGCCGGGAACGGATGATACAGACGGCACCGTAAAGCCCCGATGGAAGCGGTTGCTTTTGGCGCTGGCAATGTCGGTAGCCGGGATCAGCCTGCCGGTGGTATTCGGTTGATACCGGGTAATTATGTAGTTTTCCAGTTTGTCCGGGAGTATATTTCTGAGGAGTTCTGCTGGTAGTTGTGTTTACAGGATGCGTGGAACAGCTACTTTTTTGTGAGCTTGCAGAGGTAGCGTAAAAAAGTGTCCAGAAAACTGTTGCCATATCATGCGTGAAAGTGCTGGAAGAACAAAAAGTTGATTTGGTTATCGTAACCGCCAGGCTGCTTCAGAGTCGAGAGGGAGTACTCCCGATCAGTAAAGATCAGGAGCAACTGAACAAATACATGGAACAGCAGGCGGAGCTTTGCAGGGTGCTTCCTCGGCAGACTTTTTATGACTTGGGAAGCAACCTGTAAACACCGAGCGTTATCAAGACCCTAAAATTAAGAAAAATGTAAATCTATTGGACTATTACAACGCCATTCTAACTTTGCCCGATTTTTTTGAGCGCCTTCGTGCCCCTGACTCGCAGCTTTATTAGACCAGAAATACGACTGTTCGATACTTTTTCTCACACCTCTACCTCCCAAATACATTAAACCCAAGAAGTATTGAGCATTAACATTCCCCTGCTCAGCGGCCTTGCGAAACCAGACAGCGGCCTGCTCGTCACTCTGTTTTACGCCTCGGCCACGAGCACACATGAGGCCCAGGCTGTTCTGAGCAACTGCATGACCCTGCTCTGAAGCCTTACGAAACCAGACGGCGGTCTGCTCATCACTCTGTTTCACGCCTCGGCCACGGGCACACATGAAGCCCAGATTGTACTGAGCATCTGCATGCCCCTGCTCTGCGGCCTTGTGAAACCAGGCAACGGCCTGCTCGTCACTTTGTTTTACGCCGCTGCCACGGGCACACATGAGGCCCAGATTGTACTGAGCATCTACATTCCTCTGCTCTGCGGCCTTGTGAAACCAGACAGCGGCCTGCTCGTCACTCTGTTTTACGCCACGGCCACGGGCACACATGAGGCCCAGGTTGTACTGGGCAACTGCATGCCATTGCTCCGCAGCCTTGCGAAACCAGACAGCGGCCTGCTCATCACTCTGTTTTACGCCGCGGCCATTGTCATACATAAGGCCCAGGTTGTACTGTGCAACTGCATGCCCCTGCTCTGCGGCCTTGCGAAACCAGACAGCGGTTTGCTCGTGGCTCTGTTTTACGCCGCGACCACGGGCATACATGAAGCCCAGGTTGTACTGTGCATCTTTATTCCCCTGCTCAGCGGCCTTGCGGAACCAGACTGCGGCTTGCTCGTCACTTTGCTTTACGCCGTGGCCACGGGCATACATGAGCCCCAGTTTATTCTGATCAAATGCATCCCCCTGCTCTGCGGTCTCCCGAACATCGCGATACCTGATAGCGGCTTGCTCGTCACTCTGTCTTACTTCTTTGTCATTGCCAAACAAGAAGCCTAGGTCGAACTGTGCATCTGCATTTCCCTGCTCTGCGGCCTTGTGAAACCAGACAGTGGCCTCCTCGTGCATGGCGTCCAGATTGAACTGTGTATCCTCATCCCTCTGTGATGCGGCATAGCGATACCAGACAGCAGCCTGCTTATCGCTTTGCTTTACGCCCAAGCCTGTTTTGTACATGAAGCCCAGGCTAAACTCAGCAACCCCGTGCTCCTGCTCTGCAGCCCTGTGAAACCAGAAAGCAGCCTCCTCGTTACTTTGCTTTACGCCGCAGCCAGTTTGATACATGAAACCCAGCCTGAACTGTGCATCTGCATGCCCCAACTCTGCGGCCTCGTGATACCAGTCAGCAGCCTGCTCGTAACTTTGCTTTACGCCGCGGCCACGGGCATACATGAGGCCCAAGTTGTACTGTGCATCTTCGTCCCCCTGCTCTGCATCCTCGCGATACCAGGCAACGGTTTGCTCGTCACTCTGTTCTACACCTTCGCCATTGTCATACATAAAGCTCAGGTCGAACTGTGTATCTCGATTGCCCTGCTCTGCGGTCTTGTGAAACCAGACTGCGGCCTGCTCGTCCATGGTGCCCAGACTATATTTAGCAGCTGTATCCCTCTGCTCTGCTGCCTTGAGAAACAAGACAGCAGCCTGCTTATCACTCTGCTTTACACCTTGGCCTGTTTTATACATGAAGCCCAGGCTAAACTGGGCAACTGTATGCCCCCGCTCTGCGGCCTTGCGATACCAGACAGCGGCCTGTTCTACACTGCGGCCATTGCCATATATGGTGCCCAGACTGAACTGGGCAACTGTATGCCCCTGCTCTGCGGCCTTGCGATACCAGACAGCGGCCTGCTCGTCACTCTGTTCTACACCGCAGCCATCTTCATACATAAAACCCAGGTTGAACTGTGCATCTTCATGCCCCCGCTCTGCTGCCTCGCGATACCAGACAACAGCCTGCTCGTCACTCTGCTCTACACCTTCGCCATTGCGATACATGCAGCCCAGTTTGAACTGTGCATCTGCACGCCCCTGCTCTGCGGCCTTGCGATACCAGACAGCGGCCTGCTCGTCACTCTGCTCTACGCCTCTGCCATAGCTATACATGCGGCCCAATATGAACTGTGCATCCTCATGCCCCCGCTCTGCAGCCTCGCGATACCAGACAGCGGCCTGATCGTTACTCTGTTCTACACCGCAACCGCACCAGCCATCTTCATACCTGAAGCCCAGATCGAACTGTGCATCTGCATTCCTCTGCTCTACGGCGTCGTGACACAAGTCATCAGCTTGCTCATCACTCTGTTCTACATCTTCGCCATTATCATGCATGAAGCTCAGGTCGAACTGTGCATCTGCAATCCACTGCTCTGCAGCCTTGCGATACCAGCCAGCGGTCTGGTCGTCACTTTGCTTTACGCCTTCGCCATGGTTGTACATTAATCCCAAGATGTGTTGTGCATCGACATATCCCTGCTCTGCGGCCCTGTGAAACCAAACAGCGGCCTGCTTGTCACTTTGCTTTACGCCTTGGCCATTTTTGTACATTAAACCCAAAATGTGTTGAGCATCGACACGCCCCTGCTCTGCAGCCTTACAAAAGCAGACAGCGGCCTGCTCGTCATTCTGCTTTACGCCTTGGCCACGAGCACACATGAGACCCAGATTGTACTGAGTACCTGCATGCCACTGCTCAGCGCCCTTGCGAACCCAGAAAACGGCCTTGCGAAACCAGACAGCAGCTTGCTCGTCACTCTGCTTTACGCCATGGCCTTTTTGATACATAGCGCCCAGGCTGAGCTGAGCAACTGAATCCCCTTGTTCTGCGGCCTTGCAATACCAGACTGCGGCCTGCTCGTTACTCTGCTCTACACTACGGCCATTACCATACATTAAGCCCAGTTTGAACTGTGCATTTGCATGCCCCTGCTCTGCGGCCTTGCGATACCAGACAATAGCCTGCTCGTCACTCTGCTCTACGCCGCGACCATTGTCATACATTAAGGGGAGCGGCAATCAATAATTTACCGGTTCCGGAACAATTGTCACATCCCATTTCTTTAACTCAGGGTGGCGAATGATGTGAGGCTGTATTTCAGCTAATTCCTGTTTACTCAGTCTCACACCTTTTTGATACGGTTGATCAAGTAGCTTCACTATCGGGTTCATGCATTTCCATACCATTGTTTTTGTCCACTCCAAAACAGACGTTACTGTGTTCAGAAGGCTTCCATTCCAATGGTTTTCGAGATAAGACCAGCCTCGTTCAATCGGATTGTATTTGCTGTGGTAGGGAGGGTAGTAAACCAGCCGTATCTTCAGCCCCGCTTTTTTGGCAAACTCAACCATTCTGAAAAGAAACTGGGTTCGGTGGCTGTTACTTTCAGGTCCGTTGTCTGCGTAGATAACCAGCTCATCGACATACCTGTTAGCTTCCTTCACCTGCTCCCACCATTGCTCAATAGCATCGCAGATAAAATCACTGGTTTTGTAAGAGTTGCCGTAAAAGACATACAGCTGATCATCTTCCAGATTGAGTACCCCGAAGGGGATCATTTTTTCTTTGGTTGCCATATCATGATCCAGCGCTTTGACCGCTTCTGCCCCTCTGGCCTTACCACCTCTGGAAAAATTTCCAAGGTTAACCGTTGCTTTGCAATCAATGCTGATCTGAAGACTCTGCTTTCTCTGGCTTGCGGTGCTTTTTACTTGTTTGACGTTTTCAAAGATGGCATCGGTTTCCGGGATTTTTTTTCCGGCGTGGTCTTCTGTACCTTGTGAAGTTTATAGCCCATACGGTTCAACATGTTGCAGAAAGTACGCTCTTTGGGAAGTTGCTCTTCCTGCCACCCTTTTTCATCAATCAGTTTTTTCCGAACAGCACTGGCTGTTATGCGAGCATAGGAGAACGTATTTCTGAGCTGCGGGTCAGCCTGACTTTCAGGGTCAACCAGACTTCGGATGTCTTGTTCCAGTTGACGGTTTGCTACTTCTGCTTTTGGCTTGCCCTGTGATGCGTAATTTCCATAACAAACAAGTCCTGTTCGTTTTTCATGCATCCCGAGTTCAACGGTATGACGGCCAAAATTGAACTCGGTTTCAGTAAGGCGTGGACTACCAAAACAGAGCTGTTCAGCGACTTCAGCTATGAAGGCTCTGTGTTCAGAGCCTTTGAGCTTTTTAGCAGCAAGTATAATGAGGTGTTTGCATTCAGGGGTGACATTAACGCTGGACATGACGTTCACAATCAATCACAGAGGGAGTAAGCAGGAAAGATACTCCGGTAAAGTTTGTTATGCCACTCCCCTAAGCCCAGTCTGAACTGTGCATCTGCATGCCCCTGCTCTGCGGCCTTTCGATACCAGACAACGGCCTGCTCGTCACTCTGCTCTATACCTTCGCCTTTGTCATACATTAAGCCCAGTCTTAACTGTGCATCTGCATGCCCCTGCTCTGCGGCCTTGCGATACCAGACAGCAGCCTGCTTGTAACGTTTATGCTCGCCGCGGCCATTGTCATACATGTAGCCCAGTTTAAACTGTGCATCTGCATGCCCCTGCTCTGCGGCCTTGCGATACCAGACAGCAGCATGCTTGTAACTTTTCCCTACGCCTTGACCTTTTTTATACATGGTGCTCAGGCAAAACTGTGCATCTGCATGCCCCTGCTCTGCGGCCTTGCGATACCAGGCAGCGGCCTGCTCATAACTTTTTTTTACGCCTTGGCCTTTTTTATACATGGTGCCCAGACAGAACTGTGCACCTGCATGCCCCTGCTCTGCGGCCTTGCGACACCACACATCGGATTGCTCGTCACTCTGCTCTACACTACGACTAGCACGATACAGTGAACCAAGCCATGACTGTGCAGCTGAATGCCCCTGCTCAGCGGCCTTGCGATACCAGACAGCAGCCTGCTCGTCACTCTTTACGGCGTGAATCTTGTCACAGTAATACATAAAGCCCAGTTTGAACTGTGCATCTGCATGCCCCTGCTCTGCGGCCTTGCGATACCAGTCAGCAGCCTGCTCGTTACTCTCTACGCCGAGGCCATCTTCATACAGTGAACCAAGCCTGAACTGTGCATCTGCATGCCCCTGCTCTGCGGCCTTGCGATACCAGCCAGCAGCCTGCTCGTCACTCCTTACGCCGTAGCCCTTGTCATACATGAAGCCCAGGTTGAACTGTGCATCTGCATGCCCCTGCTCTGCGGCCTTGCGATACCAGGCAGTGGCTTGCATGTCACTCTGTTTTACGCCGCAACCATCTTCATACATGGAACCCAGGTTGAACTGTGCATCTGCATGCCCCTGCTCTGCGGCCTTGCGATACCAGGCAGCGGCCTGCTTGTCACTTTTTACGCCGCGGCCATCTTCATACAGTGAACCAAGCCTGAACTGTGCATCTGCATGCCCCTGCTCTGCGACCTTGTGATACCTGGCAACGTCCCGCTCGCCCCATAAGACATCTCTGGCATCGTACTGCTCGCCACTCTGTTTTGCACCTTCGCGATTTTCATACATCAAGCCCAGATCGAACTGTGCATCTGCATCCCCCTTCTCAGCGGCCTTGCGAAACCAAACAGCGGCCTGCTCGTCGCTCTGTTTTACGCCGCGGCCACTGGCACACATGAGGCCCAGGTTGTACTGAGCAGCTGCATTCCCCTGCCCATCGGCCTTGCGAAACCAGACAACGGCCTGCTCGTCACTCTGTTTTACGCCGCGGCCACTGGCACACATGAGGCCCAGATTGTACTGAGCACCAGCATGCCCCTGCTCTGCGGCCTTGTTGAACCAGGCAGCGGCCTGCTCGTCACTCTGCTTTACACCTTCGCCATTGTCATACATGGCACCCAAGTTGAACTGTGCATCTGCATTCCCCTGCTCTGCGGCTTTGCAATACCAGACAGCGGCCTTGCAAAACCAGTCAGCGGCCTGCTCATCACTCTGCTTTACGCCTTGGCCTTTTTTATACATAGTGCCCAGGTTGAACTGAGCATCGACATCACCCTGCTCTGCGGCCTTGCGATAGCAGACAGCGGCCTTGCAAAACCAGTCAGCGGCCTGCTCGTCACTCTGCTTTAAACCTTGACCTCGGGCATACATAAGGCCCAGGCTGAACTGTGCATCTGCATACCCCTGCTCTGCGGCCTTGCTGAACCAGACAGCGGCCTGCTCGTCACTTTGCTTTACGCCTCGGCCTTTTTTATACATGGTGCCCAGACTGAACTGAGCAGCTGCATTCCCCTGCCCTGCGGCCTTGCGAAACCAGTCAGCGGCTTGCTCGTCACTCTGCTTTACGCTGCGGCCACGGGCACACATGAGACCCAGGTTGTACTGTGCACATGCATTCCACTGCTCAGCGGCCTTGCGATACCAGACAACGGCCTGCTCGTCACTCGGTTTTATGCCGCGACCCTTGTCATACATGAAGCCCAGGTTGAACTGAGCAACTGCACTCCCCTGCTCTGCGGCCTTGCAATACCAGACAACGGCGTGTTCGGCACTCTGTTTTACGCCGCAGCCATTGTCATACATGGAGCCCAGTTTGAACTGTGCATTTGCATTCCCCTGCTCTGCGGCCTTGCGATACCAGGCAGCGGACTGCTCGTTACACTGCTTTAAGCCTTGGCCGCGGGCATACATCAGGCCCAGATTGTACTGAGCATCGACATCACCCTGCTCTGCGGCCTTATGAAACCAAACAGCGGCCTGCTCGTCACTTTGCTTTACGCCTTCACCATCTTTATAAATAAAACCCAGCCTGAACTGAGCAAGGACATTTCCCTGCTCAGCGGCCTTGCGATACCAGACAGCGGCCTGCTCGTCACTCTGTTCTACATCGTGGCCATATTCATACCTTTCACCCAAAGTGTATTGAGCATAGACATCCCCCTGCTCGGCAGCCTTGCGATCCCTGACAAAGTACTTATCCTCCCGTTCAGCGTCCTCCTCGTCCCAGTCATAGTCCTCCTCGTCCTCGTCCTCGTCCCAGTAAGCATCCTCCTCGTCCCAGTCATAGTCATGCTCATCACTGCAGCCATCGTAATCAAACTGTGCATCTGCATCCCCCTGCTCTGCGGCCTTGCGATACCAGACAGCGGCCTGCTCATCACTCTGTTTTACGCCTTCGCCTTTGTCATACATGAAGCCCAGGTTGAACTGAGCAACTGCATGCCCTTGCTGTGCGGCCTTGCGATACCATTTAACAGCCTCCGTATTACACGGCATTACACCTTGGCCTTTTTTATACACGGTGCCCAGACTGAACGCTGCATCTGCATTCCCCTGCTCAGCGGCTTTTTGGTACCAGAGCATGGCAGTCAAGTCACTCTGCTTTACGCCGCGGCCGCGGGCATACATGAGACCCAGGTTGTATTGGGCACCAGCATCGCCCTCCTCCTCCACCCCTTCGGGCTTGTCGAGCCAGCCTGCGGCCTTGCGGAACCAGACTACGGCCTGCTCGTCACTTTGTTTTACGCCCTCGCCATTTTTGTACATTAAGCCCAATTTGTATTGAGCACCGACATCCCCCT